>NZ_BAZI01000428.1 GCF_001310775.1 Stenotrophomonas pictorum JCM 9942 | reverse complement strand
TCGCGGGCGTAGGCCAGCGCGCCTGGTAGGCGCGTTCGGACTGGGCCAGGCCCTGCACGCCCACGCCGAGGCGGGCGGAGTTCATCATCACGAACATCGCCATCAGGCCCTTGTGCGGCGCGCCGACCAGGTAGCCTTGGGCGCCGTCGAAGTTCATCACGCAGGTCGAGGAGCCGTGGATACCCATCTTGTGCTCCAGCGAGCCGCAGCGCAGCGTATTGCGCTCGCCCATGGCGCCGTTGCGGTCGACCTTGAATTTCGGGGTGACGAACAGCGAGATGCCCTTCGGGCCGGGCGGCGCATCCGGCAGCTTGGCCAGCACCAGGTGGACGATGTTCTCGCTCAGGTCGTGCTCGCCGGCGGTGATGAAGATCTTGGTGCCGGTGATCGCATAGCTGCCGTCGGCGTTGGGTTCGGCGCGGGTCTTGATCAGGCCCAGGTCGGTACCGGCATGCGGTTCGGTCAGGCACATGGTGCCGGTCCAGTGGCCGGCCACCAGCGGCTTGAGGAAGGCTTCCTTCTGCCAGTCCTCACCGTAGTGCTTCAGGGCCTCGACTGCGCCGTGCGAGAGCATCGGGAACAGGCTCCAGGCCAGGTTGGCCGAGGACACCATCTCGCTCAGTGCCATGCCCAGCGTGCCCGGCATACCCTGTCCGCCGAACTCCGGAGACGCGGTCAGGCCGGTCCAGCCGCCTTCGATGAACTGCGCATAGGCTTCCTTGAAACCCGGTGCGGTGGTGACCTCGCCGGTGGCCTTGTCCAGGGTGCAGCCGGTCTGGTCGCCGATGGCGTTCAGCGGTGCCAGCACGCTGGCGCTGAAGCGGGCGGCTTCTTCCAGCACGGCGTCGATGACGTCGGTGCTGGCATCTTCAAGGCCCATCGCGGCAAACAAGGACTCGGCCTTGAGCACGTCATGCAGGGCGAAACGGAGGTCGTTAACAGGGGCTTTGTAGGTGCTCATCAGACGATTCTCGAACGATGCGGAAAACGGAGGCGGGAACTCAGCGAAGCACGCCGGGCAGACCCGGTGCCTGGCTTAGGCTGTTGCGGGATTTCACCTCGAAGCTGCGCTGCTTCCGGTCTTCGGGCGTGACGCCGATGCTGCCTTCCAGTTCGTAGAACACGGAACGGCCACCGGCCAGTGCATCGGCGACGACGATGCGGGCCGAGGAGCTCGGTTGCAGGCGGACGCTGACAACATCCGCCGATTCCGGGCCGATCGATACGCCGGGTGTGGCGCTCAGGGTGCCGGCGCTCTCGTCGCCGACCTTCACAGCCAGCGCGACCGAGTCAAAGCGCATCGGCATCGAACTGTAGTTGCGCAGGCGCAGCTCCACCTCCCAGTTGCCGTCGTTGCCGACGGTGAGCTGCTGGATGCTGGCCGCAGGTTCGGAGACGCGCTTGACCTTGCCGCCGCCACAGGCGGTCAGGGCAAGTGCAGCAAGGGCGATAAGGGCGTACTGGGGGCGAAAGCGCATACCGCGGGGTCCTCGGGTTTGAAGCGGGGTCGGTCGAAGGATACTACGGCGTATGGGCGCGTGCGGATGCGGGGCGGGCAAGTGCGAAACAATTGCGGCCGCGGATGGCGGAAGACCCGTGCTGGCGCATCGAACAGGTAGAGGGGACAGAAAGGTCGCCGCTTTCCGCGTTTTATTCTGGGGATACATCAATGCGTTCATTCAAGTTGTTACCGCTTGCAAGCGCTATCCGCGGCGGTCTGGCTGTTGCTGCCCTGTGCACGGCGGTTCCGGTATTCGCGGCGCCGCCGCAGTTCGATGTCGAAGGCGGTCATATCGAAGATGTGTTACCTGAATTCGCGCGTCAGGCGGGGATCCAGATCATCGCCCCGGCCAATGCCGCTGGCGAATCGCGTATCGAGGTCGGCCAGGTCAAGGGCCAGATGGATGCGCGGCAGGCGTTGAACCAGCTGCTCGATGGCACCGGGTTGACCATTGCTTCCGATGACGGGCGGACCATCACCCTGCGTGCGGCGCGACCGCTGCTGGCCTCGCTGGGCGGTCTGGGGGGCTTGGCGGTGGCAACG
>NZ_BAZI01000427.1 GCF_001310775.1 Stenotrophomonas pictorum JCM 9942 | reverse complement strand
GGCCGGAGTGCCACCGGCGGCCAGCACTGCCGCGGCAGCCTTCTGCTGCGCGGCGCCGTTGACCACGGCACCGAAGTCCACCGCGTTGGTCAGCTCGATGGTCAGGTGCTGCACGAACACGCTGGCACCAAAGGACACATACGGGTTGACGTCATAGGAGAATGCCGCGCCCAGATCGACCGCCTTCAGGTCGGTGGTCACGCCGTGGTAACGGCCCACCCAGTCCTTGTCGTAGTCGGTCTTGAAGCCGAACGGCGCGGTCAGCGACAGGCCGAAGTGCATGTTGTCGTTCTCGCCGAACGGCACATGGAAATAGGCCGCCGGAACCGGCGCGATCATGCCGGCGTCACCGCCGTTGCCGCCGCTGACCGGTGCACCGGTACCCGGGCCGCCGGTGCCGTTGTAGCGGGCGTCGAACTTCTCGAAATCGGCCGAGAAGCTGATGGCGCTCAGGTCCGCCTGGAACTGGCGACCGTCGAGCAGGCGCATCGAGGCCGGATTGGTGGCGACCACAGACGCATCACCCCAGGCACTGGTGGAACCGGCAAACGCACGGCCCAGACCCTTGGCGCTGTTCTCCTTGAGCTGGAAGGCGGCAGCATCGGCGTTGCTGAATGCGAGGGCGCCGGCGATGCCGACGGCCAGAGCGGTGATGCGGGCAATCGAGGAAGCGGTATGCATGTTGGAAGCTCTCTCCTGGAACTGATGAAAAGTCGTTGATGCGGGTGGCATTAACGGACTGCAGTAATAGCTTGACGATGAGCCGGAGACCCCTCCCGACATACCACGCCGTATGCAGTATCTCCCAGCTTGCTTAACTAAACAATAACGGCACCGAATTCAGTTTCCTGTTCCGAATGAAGCGCTTAGGCGAGGAACCGATTACGCTTCCGGCATATGTTCCTTTCCATCCCCTCCCGTAAGAAGCCCGGCCTGCGCTGGGCGGTGCCAGCGCTGGTTGCCGTCACTTGGATCGCCTTCCTGTGGTCGATCTCCCGGCCGACCGAGGCCTGGCGGTCGCTGTGGATGAACTGGGGGGCCCTGTCCACCGGTCTGGGCAACCCGCAGGAGGTCTGGGCGGCGCTGCGCGATGGCAGCGCGTTGCGGCTGTTCACCGCGCTGTTCCTGCATGCGGACTGGTCGCACCTGCTGGGCAACCTGGTGTTCCTGCTGATCTTCGGACTGCCGGCCGAACGCGTGCTCGGGCCATGGCGGCTGCTGCTGCTGTTCCTGCTCGGTGGCGCGGCCTCGAACCTGGCCGCGCTGTATGTGATGGACACGCCGGATCAGACCATCATCGGTGCCAGTGGCGCGGTTTCGGCATTGCTGGGTACCTATCTGGCATTGTTTCCCGGCGCCCGTCTGGGCGTGGTGGTGCCGCTGGGGCTGTTCCTGGAGTTCGTCCGCGCCCCGGCATTCCTGCTGATCGGCGTCTGGGCCGCACTGCAGGTGGTGTTCGCCTATATCGGCCCCAGCTTCGGCCAGGTGGCGTGGTCGGCGCATCTGGCCGGCTTTCTGTTCGGTATCGTCTACGGCCTGTATGTGCGCGCGGCCATCGCCCGCCGTCTGCGCAAGCGTCAGGGCTTCTAGCGCCCGGCCCCTGCGGCGGATTCTATAATCGCGGCATGAGTAGCAAACCGCTGTACAAGGTCACTTTCCTCAACCACGGCAAAATCTACGAGCTGTATGCCCGGCGCGTGGGTGGCAGCATCTGTGGGGCTTCAACGAAGTGGCCGAACTGGTGTTCGACCGCCACGACGGACTGGTGGTGGACCCCACCGAAGAGCGCCTGCGACAGGAGTTCGGCGACACCCGGGTGTTGCACCTGCCGATGCAGAGCATCGTGCGCATCGAGGAAGTGGAGAAGAAAGGGCAGTCGGCGATCCGCGATGCCAGCACCGGCGAGAAGGTGGTCACTCCGTTCCCGCTGCCGGGCAAACCGCGCTGAACGGACCTGCGGCGGCCCCGGCAACATGCAGGGCCGCCGCGACGCTTACTTGTCGCCGTCGCTGGTCGGCACGGCTTGTTCCGGCTTGGCGGGAGCCTCCGG
>NZ_BAZI01000426.1 GCF_001310775.1 Stenotrophomonas pictorum JCM 9942 | reverse complement strand
CGGCTGCAGGCCATCGTTGAGCAGGCTCACCGACGTGTTGCCCTCATCACGCAGCGCCGCCACCGCGACCTCGGCGAAGAACCGGCGGGCGTGGTAGTGCAGCGCCTTCCAGTTGCCGTAGTAGTCCACGCTCGACCACGACGCGCCGGGCCACACGTCATTGAGCTGCCAGTACAGCGAGCCCATCGTGTACGGGCGCGAGGCACGGTGGTGCAGCGCGGCCAGCGCGATGCCCTCGGCCTGCATGGCCTGCCCCAGATAGACGAAGTCGGCGAACGAGCGCGGCGTGCCGTATTCCATCGCGATGTAATGCAGCAGGCGTGTGTTGCCTTCGCCGGCCATGAACTTCTGGTGGGCGCGGATCACCGGCCCGTCGATCTGCTGCTCGTCACGCGTGGCGAAGGCATCGACCGTGGACTGCTGCGGCCAGGCCTGCAGCCCGTATTCGGACATGAAGCGCGGGGTTTCCTTCAGGTAGGCGGTCGGCGGCAGCGCCGGCCCGCCCCAGACGTCCCAGTAGTGCTTGTCACCGCGCCGCGAGTCGTTGGCCTTGGTGTCCAGATCGTTGCTCGGCGAACTGGACCAGTACGGCACGCCCAGGCCTTCTTCGGCCACCACTGCGCGCAGGTCGTTGCCGAACAGCTCCACATAGCCCTGCCAGACCTTATCGGCGAACACCGGGTCGGCCTCCTTCAAGGTCTTGCCGTGGCCCCAATCCTTCCAGCGGTCTCTTCCTCGTTGTTGCCACACCACAGCACGATGCTGGGGTGATGCCGCAGACGGCGGATGTTGTCGCGCGCCTCGGCCACCACATTGGCGCGGAAGGCCGGATCGAAGCCGGGCTGCATGCCGCCGCCGAACATGAAGTCCTGCCAGACCAGCAGGCCCAGTTCGTCGGCGAGGTCAAAAAAGTCCTCGCTCTCGTAATAGCCGCCGCCCCAGTTGCGGACCATGTTCATGTTCGCGTCGCGCGCGCTCTGCAGGTCGCGGCGCAGGCGCTCGCGCGTCACCCGGGACGGGAACGCGTCGAACGGAATGGCGTTCACGCCCTTGGCGAACACCGGCACGCCATTGATCACGAAGGCAAAGCCTTGGCCGCCGTCGGCGTCCTCGTCACGCTGCAGCTGTACCGTGCGCAGGCCGGTGCGGATGCTGGAAGACAGCGCCTCGCCCACACCGCTGCCGATGCGCACCTGCACGGTGTAGCGTTCCTGCGCGCCGTAGCCGACCGGCCACCAGCGCCGCGGCCGGGTGATTTCGACGGGCAGCTCCAGCGTGGTGCTGCCCGGCTGCAGCGCGACCTGGCGGCGGAGCTGCGCCACCGGTTTTCCCTCCGGATCGAGCACCGCCAGCGCCACTGGCACCTTACCGGCGGCCGCACTGTGTTCGACCTGCAGCAGCACGCTCAGCGCGGCGCGGTCGGCATCCAGCGCGTCGGTGCGCACCGCCAGATCGGTGATGCGCTGGTCATCCCAGCTGTCGATATGCACCTGCCGCCAGACCCCGGCGGTGACATAGCGCGGGCCCCAGTCCCAGCCGAAGTGGTAGGCCGGCTTGCGCACGAAGTTGCCGACCATCGCGTCCTTGGGCTCATCCCCATAGGGCGAGGGATAGTTGCCGGCGATCTTGTGCTCCATCGCCTGCACCTGCGGCAGCAGCGTGCGGATCGGCGAGCGGAACACGATACGCAGCTCGTTGCCGGTGGCGCGCAGCTGCCCGTCCACCCGCGCGCGCCAGGTGCGGTGCGCGTTGTCGGCCTGCAGCAGCGGCCGGCCGTTGAGGCGGACCTCGGCAAAGGTGTCCAGACCGTCGAAACGCAGCTCGGCGTGCGGGCGCGCCAGCGTGGCCGCGTCCACATCGAAGCGCGCCCGGTATTCCCAGTCACCCAGCCCGATCCACTGCAGCCCGGCCTCGACCGCGCCCACATACGGATCGCCGATCAGGCCGTTGGCCAGCAGATCGGTATGCACGCTGCCCGGCACCGTGGCCGCGCGCCACGTCTCCATACCCGGATGCGCGGACAGCTGCGCATCACCCGGCAGCAGCCGGAAGCTCCATTGCGCC
>NZ_BAZI01000425.1 GCF_001310775.1 Stenotrophomonas pictorum JCM 9942 | reverse complement strand
GCAGGCCGCGGCCGCCGGCCAGCTCCACCACCTGTGCGGCCAGCGTGGATTTGCCGCTGCCCTGCAACCCGCTGATCGCCAGGATCGGGGTGGTCCTGCCGCTGCATAGCGCGTCGTCGAGGGCCTGTGTGACCAGCGTATCGGCGAAGCGGCGGACGGAGAAACGGTGCGGAACCGGTGACATGGCGCCACAATAGCCCAAACCCGTGCTGTTCGAAGTGGAGCCATGACCGATCTTTACGCAGAAGCGCTTGCCACCTTCGCCTCGCTGTTCGCGGAGGCCAAGGCCAGCCAGGAAATCGATGCCACGGCGATGACGGTGGCCACCGCCGATATCGACGGCCGTCCATCGGCACGCACCGTGCTGCTCAAAGCCTTCGATGAGCGCGGTTTCGTGTTCTACACCCATCTGGACAGCCGCAAGGGCCGCGAACTGCACGAAAACCGGCAGGTCGCGCTGTTGTTTCTGTGGCGCAGCTGCGCGAGGCCGGCATCCAGGTGCGGGTGGAAGGTGATGCCCAGCTGGTATCGGCCACCGAAGCCGATGCCTATTTCGCCACACGGCCGCGTATGAGCCAGATCGGCGCCTGGGCCTCGGCGCAATCGCAGCCGCTGGCCTCGCGCGAGGAGTTCGAGCAGCGGCTGGCCAGTTTCGAGGCGCGCTTCGAAGGACGCGAAGTGCCGCGCCCCGACGGCTGGGGCGGCATCCGCGTGGTGCCGCGACGCATCGAGTTCTGGTACGGCGCCGACTTCCGCCTGCACGAACGCTGGTGCTATGAAGCTGATGCCGGCGGCAGCTGGAGCAAGCAGCTGCTGTACCCGTGAGCCGGTGATGCGCGGCGCAGTGGTGACCTCGCGGATTTGCAGCGCCGCGCCGGGCGGAGGCGTCTTGGCGCGTCGTCCAGGTCATTGGCGGTCAGACTCATGACCCTGCATCCGCTCTACCGCATCACCGTGTTCGTACCGCCGGCGCATCTGCAGGCGCTCAAGGACGCGATCCTGGCAGTGGACGATCTGTCCGCCGGAGGTTATTCGCACGGCATGTGGGAATCGGCACCGGGGCAGGAGCAGTTCCGCGTGCTGCCAGGCACGCACAGCGCTATCGGACAGCCCGGCGCGCTGGTGCGCGAAGCCAGTGTGCGTCTGGAGTTCTGCATCCCGCGTGATGCCGCGCGCCTGCAACGGTTGCTGGAGGACGGCATCGCCGCCCATCACCCGTGGAACAGCCCGGCGGTATTCGTCGATACCACGGAGTTCGCAAGCCCATGATCGGCCCGCGCCGCATTGTCTGCCTGACCGAAGAGCCGACCGAAACGCTGTACGCATTGGGCGAGCAGGACCGTATCGTCGGGATCAGTGGTTTCACCGTGCGGCCGCCGCAGGCGCGGCGCGACAAGCCCAAGGTCAGCGCCTTCACCAGTGCCAAGGTGGATGAGATCCTCAAGCTCCAGCCGGATCTGGCCATCGGTTTTTCCGATATCCAGGCCGATATCGCCGCCGAGCTGATCCGCAACGGCGTGGAGGTGTGGATTTCCAATCACCGCAGCGTCGCCGGCATCCTCGATTACATCCGCCGGCTCGGTGCGCTGGTCGGGGTGGCGCAACGGGCGTACGACTATGCCGACCAGCTGCAGCGCGGGCTCGATGCCATCGCCACGCAGGCGGCGACGTTGCCGCGGCGGCCGCGCGTCTATGTCGAGGAATGGGACGAGCCGATCATCACCGGCATCCAGTGGGGCGCCGAGCTGGTGGAGATCGCCGGCGGTATCGATGTGTTTCCGGAGCTGTCGCGCGAGCCGCTGGCCAAGGCCCGGATTCTGGCTGACGGTGATCCGGTGATCGCGCGCAACCCGGAGATCATCATCGGTTCGTGGTGCGGCAAGAAATTCCGCCCGGAGAAAGTCGCGGCGCGCCCGAGCTGGGAGGCGATCACCGCGGTGCGCGACGGCGAACTGCACGAGATCAAGTCGCCGCTGATCCTGCAGCCGGGCCCGGCGGCGTTGACCGATGGCGTGGGCGCGATCGCCGCGATCATCCAAGCGTGGGCTCAGCGACAGGCTGAGTGGGG
>NZ_BAZI01000424.1 GCF_001310775.1 Stenotrophomonas pictorum JCM 9942 | reverse complement strand
GGATGGACCTGGGCATCCTGTTCGTCAGCGGCGAGAACCGGGTGACCTACTGCAACGCCACGTTCGCCGCCATGTGGCAGTTCCCCGAGGGCGCCAGCGTGGTCGGCCGCTCGACCCGCCAGGTGTTGCAGACGGCCAAGCAGCTGATGGCCGATCCGGCGACGATCCTGGCGCAACTGGAGGCGGCGGCCACCGCGGAACCGCCACGGCAGCTGGAGATCCGCCTGCGCGACGGCCGCACCATCATGCACAACGCCTACCTGGTTCCCGACGCGCAGGGCCATTACCTGGGCCGGCTGTGGGTGCAGGAGGATGTGAGCCACCAGCGCCGCACCGCCCAGCAGCTGGTGCGGCTGGCCCACCACGATCCGCTCACCGGGCTGTACAACCGGCGCCGCTTCGAGAACGACCTGGCCAGCTTCTTCCACGATGCCCAGCGCGTGCCCAGCCAGGCCGCGCTGCTGTTCTTCGACCTGGACGAGTTCAAGTACATCAACGACACCTTCGGCCACCGCGCCGGTGATGCGGTGCTCAACCGGCTGGCGCTGGAGATGCGCACCCTGGTGCGCGCCGGCGAGACCCTGTTCCGCCTCGGCGGCGACGAGTTCGCCGTACTGATGCCGCACGCCAGCCAGGACGATGCCCAGCACCTGGCCGAGCGGATCGTGCAGCGCATCGCGCAGACCCCGCTGCGCCTGCTCGAACAGACCGTGCGCCTGAGCACCAGCCTGGGCATCGCCCACTACCCCACCCATGCCGACAATACCGAGGACCTGGTCGCCCACGCCGACGCGGCGATGTACCAGGCCAAGCATCTGGGCAAGAACCGCTGGAACGTGTACCGGCCCGACCGTGACAGCTCGCGCGAGATGGCCAGCCGGCTGGTGTGGAACGACCGTATCGCCCAGGCCCTGGAGCAGGACCTGCTGCTGCTGCACTTCCAGGGCGTCTACCACGCCGGTGACGGCCGTCTGGCGCATCTGGAAGCGCTGATCCGCATGCGCGACGAAGCCGGCAGCGGGCAGCTGATCATGCCGGCGGACTTCATCGTCCCGGCCGAGAAAAGCGGCAAGATCCTGGAGATCGACCGCTGGGTGATCCGCCAGTGCATCCAGCTGCTGGCCGGCCACCCGCAACTGCCGGCGATCGCCATCAACATCTCCGGGCGCTCCTTTGATGATCCCGAGCTGCCCGCCTGGATCGGCAACCAGCTGCTGCGGCACCGGGTGGCTCCGCAGCGGCTGCTGGTGGAGCTGACCGAGACCGCGGCGATCTCGGACATGGGCGATGCCGCGCGCTTCATCGCCGCGCTGCGGCAGACCGGCTGCCCGATCTGCCTGGACGATTTCGGCACCGGCTTCGCCTCCTTCGCCTACCTCAAGAACCTGCAGGCCGACGTGCTCAAGATCGACGGCATGTTCATCCGCGACCTGCCGCAGGAGCCGGACAACCAGGTGTTCGTACGCGCGATCATCGAAGTGGCCCACGGCATGGGCAAGCTGGCCGTGGCCGAGTTCGTCGAGGACGCCGCCACCTTGGAGATGCTGCGGCAGATGGGCGTGGACATGGTCCAGGGCTACCACCTGGACCGGCCACGGGCCGACCATCCGGCCCTGACCGTGGCCGTGGCCGATTAGCGGACAGCCGCCTGGCCGGCGACGGTTGCCCCCTCAGGCCAGCGGCAACCACAGACTGGCCAATGCTCCGCCGCCGGGACGGTTGTGCAGCTGCGCGCGGCCACCATGCAGCCGCGCCACCTCGGCCACGAACGGCAATCCCAGCCCCGAGCTGCGCTGCCCACTGCCCGGCCGCGCCAGCGAGTAGAACCGCTCGAACACCCGCTCCCGCGCGTAGTCCGGAACGCCCAGCCCCGTATCGGCCACCTCCACCGTCCAGCCCGCCTCGTGTCGCTGTACCTGCAACACGATGCGCCCACCGGCCGGCGAAAACGCGATGGCGTTGTCCAGCAGGTTGGACAGCGCCTGCCGCAGCAGGAAGGCATCGCCCTGCACCAGCGCCTGCGCCGGCAACTGGCAGTCCACCACGAGCGCCTGCGCCTGCAGGCGCGGTGCGGCATCCTCGGCCAGACTGCGG
>NZ_BAZI01000423.1 GCF_001310775.1 Stenotrophomonas pictorum JCM 9942 | reverse complement strand
CGCCGGCATCGACGGCGCCCTGCTGGGCACCCGCCACTGGACGCTGGAAACCGCGACCGACGCCAGTGGCAAGCGCATCGATGGCCTGTTCGTACGCACCGACAAGCCGGTCACGCTGGACTTCACCGACGGCCGCGTCGCCGTCAGCAACACCTGCAACGGCCTGGGCGGCAGCTACACGCTGGAAGGGGACGCGCTGTCCATGGGCAGCCTGATGTCCACCAACATGGCCTGCGAGCCGGAGCTGATGGCGCTGGATGGGCTGGTGAGCGAGCGCCTGCAGGGCGGCAAGCTGACCGTGCGTTCGCTCGATGCCAGCAAGCTGACCCTGGTCACCGCCAGCGGCGATGTGCTGGTGTTTGCCGGCGCGCCCACCGCGGAAACCCGTTACGGCGGCCAGGGCGAGACGGTGTTCCTGGAAGTGGACGCGCAGAGCAAGCCGTGCTCCCACCCGCTGATGAAGGACGCCACCTGCCTGCAGGTGCGTGAAGTGAAGTACGACGACCAGGGCCTGGAACAGGGCCAGCGCGGCGCCTGGGAGAACTTCTACGGCAACATCGAGGGTTACACCCATCAGCCGGGCGTGCGCAATGTGCTGCGCGTGAAGCGCTACGAGGTCAAGAACCCGCCGGCCGATGGCGCCTCGCAGGCCTATGTGCTGGACATGGTGGTCGGCTCGGAACAGGTCAAGCCGTAACCACCGGCCGATACAGAAAGGGCGCCTTGCGGCGCCCTTTTCTTTTGCCGCTGCGCCGCCTCAGCCCAGTGCCGGGTTCAGCGTGTAGGTGCCATGCACGCTGGCTTCGGCCAGTACATGGCCCTGCATCGCCCGCAGCACCTGCGCCGCGGTGAAATCGCCGTCCACCGGCAGCTGCGCGATATCCAGCGCGAACAGGCGGAAGAAGTAGCGGTGCAGCCGCTCGTCGTTGAACGGCGGGTACGGGCCATCATAGCCGCGGTAGGTGCCGCCCATCTGCGCGTCCCCGGCAAACCAGCCGGTGTAGTCGTTCAGACCTTGACGGGCACCGGCCGGACCGGCCAGCTGCGCCTTGCCACCCACGCTGAAGCCTTCGCTGCAGCTGCCGGCGGCGATCTCCCGCAGCTGCGCGGGGATATCCACCATCACCCAGTGCACGAACTCTCCGCGCGGCTGGTCCAGCGGCACGGTCATGTCGCTGCGGCCGACGGTCTCGGCCACCGTCGGTACATCCGGGTCCACGCACAGCAGCACGAACGAGCGTGTGCCGTCGGGCACCTCGCGCCAGGCCAGCTGCGGATTGCGGTTGCCGGCAAAACCGGTGGCATCGCCGGCGGCGAATTCGGCCGGAATCGGCTGGCCGTTGTGGAAACTCTGGCTGTCCAGTTTCATGCGTGCTCCTGTCGCTCAGACTTCGGGATAACCCAGCCGCACCGCGACCGGGGTCAGCTTGGCGAACTCGCCGGCCAGCACCTGCGCGTACTTGCGCCAGTGGCCGGCAGCGAGGGTGGTCGGTCCGAGACTGCGCACCGGCGGGAAACGCAGGCCGAAGGCCTGTTCCAGCAGCGCGCCCATCGCCGCCGGGTCGTTGACCGCATCGTCGGTACGCACGATCAGGTGGGTGTACAGCTCCTGCTCGTGCAGCTGCACCACCTGCTCCAGCGAACGCGCCAGCCATTGGGCCGCCTCGCTGGCCGAATTCACCGCCAGCGGTGCCGGTGCCCCCAGCGCCAGCCATTCCACCAGCATGTCGCGCGGATCGCGCACCACCACCACCAGCCGGCCTTCGGGCAACTGCGGGCGCAGCGCCCACAGCAGCGCGTTGTCCCACCACAGCAGCCAGTCGATCACGTTGCCGTCGCTGATGCCACGCGCCGGCAGCTGCTCACGCCACTGCTGCACCAGCTGCCCGGGGGTGAGTTCGTCGGTGGCCAGACGCTGCAGGGTATGGAAATTCTGGAAGCCATCGTCGGGCGGGTTCGGCCCGAAGCGGTCGGCACGCAGCACCGGGCTGCCGGCGGCCATCACTTCCACCACCCGCTCCACACCGGAACCCGGCGCGCCCCAGACGAAGATCGGCCGGACCGGGTGATCCTCAGCGACACTGCCCTGCTCGGGC
>NZ_BAZI01000422.1 GCF_001310775.1 Stenotrophomonas pictorum JCM 9942 | reverse complement strand
CTTCCGGCGAGCAGTGGCCGATGGACAGCCCCGAGGTGCCGCCGGAGAAACGGCCGTCGGTGAGCAGCGCGCAGGCTTTGCCCAGCCCTTTGGATTTGAGGTAGCTGGTCGGATACAGCATCTCCTGCATGCCCGGGCCGCCCTTCGGGCCTTCGTAGCGGATCACCACCACATCGCCGGCCTGCACCTCGTCGCCGAGGATGCCCTTGACCGCCGCGTCCTGGCTTTCATAGACGCGGGCATTGCCTTCGAACACGTGGATGGATTCGTCCACGCCGGCGGTCTTGACCACGCAGCCGTCGACGGCGAGGTTGCCGTACAGCACCGCCAGCCCGCCTTCGGTGGAGAACGCGTGGGCGACGCTGCGGATGCAGCCGTTGGCGCGGTCGGTATCCAGCGACGGCCAGCGCGTGGACTGGCTGAAGGCCACCTGCGTCGGAATACCGGCCGGGCCGGCCTTGTAGAACTGGTGCACGGTCTGGTCGCTGGTCTGGCTGATGTCCCAGCGGGCAATCGCCTCGCCCAGGGTGCGCGCATGCACGGTCGGCACCTCGGTGTGCAGCAGGCCGCCGCGCGCCAGTTCGCCGAGGATGGCCATGATGCCGCCGGCACGGTGCACGTCCTCGATGTGGTACTTGGGCGAGTTCGGCGCGACCTTGCACAGCTGCGGCACGCGCCGCGACAGGCGGTCGATGTCGCGCTGGTCGAAGGCGACCCCGGCCTCCTGCGCGGCGGCCAGCAGATGCAGGATGGTGTTGGTGGAACCGCCCATGGCGATATCCAGGGTCATCGCGTTTTCGAACGCCTCGAAGGTGGCGATGCTACGCGGCAGCACGCTGGCCTCCTCGCCGCCATACCAGCGGTGGCACAGTTCGACGATCAGCCGGCCGGCGCGCTTGAACAGGCCCTCGCGATCACTGTGGGTGGCCACCACGGTGCCGTTGCCCGGCAGCGACAGGCCCAGCGCTTCGGTCAGGCAGTTCATCGAGTTGGCGGTGAACATGCCCGAGCACGAGCCGCAGGTGGGGCAGGCGCTGCGTTCGATCGCGGCCACTTCCTCGTCGCTGATCGAGGCGTCACCGGCGGCGACCATCGCGTCGATCAGGTCCAGCTTGTGGTCGGCCAGCTTGGTCTTGCCCGCTTCCATCGGCCCGCCGGAAACGAACACCACCGGGATGTTCAGGCGCAGCGCGGCCATCAGCATGCCGGGGGTGATCTTGTCGCAGTTGGAGATGCACACCAGCGCATCGGCGCAGTGCGCGTTGGCCATGTACTCGACCGAGTCGGCGATGATCTCGCGGCTGGGCAGCGAATACAGCATGCCGTCGTGGCCCATCGCGATACCGTCATCCACGGCGATGGTATTGAATTCCTTGGCCACGCCGCCGGCGGCCTGGATCTCGCGCGCGACCAGCTGGCCCAGGTCCTTCAGGTGCACGTGGCCGGGCACGAACTGGGTGAAGGAGTTGACCACCGCGATGATCGGCTTGTGGAAGTCGCCATCGGTCATGCCGGTGGCGCGCCACAGGGCGCGGGCGCGGCCATGTTGCGGCCGGCGGTGGAGGTTTTCGAACGGTATTCGGGCATGGGATAGCGAACGCGACAACGGGCGCAACGGCACCTTGGCCATTGATTCTGCATAAAAAACCCGGTTGCAGCTGCAACCATCGCGACGCTGTCTGCGTGCCTGCAACTGAAAGCCGATTCAGTTTGACCGCGCTGCCGATTTCCGCCCGATGCGCTGGATCGGGCATCATTCGGAAACGACTTTCACGGGGAATCGACGATGAAGCGATCCAGGACCACCGCACTGCTGCTGATGAGCGCCGCGCCGCTGCTGTTTACCGCCTGCCAGAAGGAGGAAGCCGTACAGGTGCAGGAAGGGCTGTACACCTCGGTGGAGGCCTGCGGTGAAGCGACCGGTGATCCGTCCGCGTGCCGCACGGCGTTTGCCGCCGCGCAGCAGCAGGCGGCCGACGCCGCGCCCAAGTACGCCAGCCAGGCCGAGTGTGCCAAGGAATACCCGGCCGAGCAGTGCGTGCAGCAGACCACCAGCGCCGGCACCTCGTTCATCGGGCCGATGATGATGGGCTTTTTCATGTCGCAG
>NZ_BAZI01000421.1 GCF_001310775.1 Stenotrophomonas pictorum JCM 9942 | reverse complement strand
TGCGCCTGCGCCATCCGCACCTGGAGCGCAAGCTGCTGCAGCGCGCCTGCCAGGAGCTCGACGCGGCGCAGGACAACGCGCTGGCGCTGGCCCGGTTGCAGCCACCGGAGCGGCTGGCCGATTTCCTGCTGCGGCTGGCCGCGCGCGAAGCGCAGCTGGGCCAGGTCGGCAATCGCGTCTCCCTGCCGATGGGCCGCAGTGATATCGCCGACCATCTCGGCCTGACCATGGAAACGGTCAGCCGCACGTTCACCAAGCTGCGCCAGCAGGGCCTGATCGCGTTGCCGCATCTGAACGTGGTCGAGATCCTGGACTTCGCCGGGCTGCAGAAGCTGGCCAGCGACGACCTGGCTGAATGCCGCACTGGTCATTTATTGGCCAACCTGTCTGCGCACCTTGCCGGACAAGGGATCGCCGCGCTTATCCACAGATTCTTCCGGCGCCGGTCCACATCGATTGTGGAAAACCCGGAGCCCTGCCGGCATCACGACTGGCCAAATTTTCACCATGACAATGGGCAGGCCCGCCAGCCTTGGGCCGGCGGACCTCTATCCACAGGCTGTCCCGGCCGCGCTCCACACCGGATGTGGACAACGCGGCCGTTGCGATCACCCGAGCAGCACCGCGCGCAGCGCGGCGTAGTCCGGTTCGATCGGATCGGCGTGGGCCGGTCGCTCAAGCAATGCCGCCAGCGCCGGCGGCACCGGAATCTCACGTCCGATCAAGGGCTCGACCACCGATTCGAACTTGGCCGGATGCGCGGTAGCCACCACCGCCCAATGCTCCCCGGTAGCAGCCTCACCGCTGGCACGCAACTGCTCCAGCAGCTGCACGGCAGTAGCGGTATGCGGGCAGAACACCTCGCCGAAACGGCTGAACCGTGCAGCGATGGTGTCGCGGATGGTGGCGTCATCCACCGGACGCGACACAAAGGCCGCACGCAACGCGACATCGTCCCCCCGGTACAGCCAGTGCAGCCGCTCGAAATTGCTGGGCGCACCGACGTCCATCGCATTGGCCAGGGTCGCGACGCTGGCCTGCGGCATGTACTGCCCGCCCGCGAAATAGTCCGGCAGCACCCGGTTGGCATTGGTGGCCAGGACGATCCGTCCCAGCGGCACGCCCAGCGCGCGGGCCATCACCGCCGCCATCGCGTTGCCGAGGTTGCCGGTGGGGATGACGAAATTAAGCGCGGTGCCGTGTATGGCCTGGTGGGTCAGCGCGGCATGGGCGTAGTAGCTCATCTGCGGCAACAGCCGGCCCAGACTGATGCTGTTGGCCGAACTGAGCGGCACCTGCGCCTGCAGTTCGACATCGCCCAGTGCCTGCTTGGCCATGGCCTGGCAGTCATCGAAGGAACCGGCCACCCGCAGCGCGTGGATGTTGTCGCCCAGGCAGCCGAGTTGGTGCGCCTGCCGCGGTGACACCCGGCCATCCGGATACAGCACCACCACCTTCAGGTTCGGCTGGTTGTGGAAGGCGGCCGCCACCGCGGCGCCGGTATCGCCGGAGGTCGCCACCACAATCGTCAACGGACGCGCCTGGCCAGCACGCAGCCGCGACAGGCTGGCGGCGAGAAAGCGCGCGCCGAAATCCTTGAAGGCGGCAGTCGGCCCGTGGAACAGCTCCAGCACATGGTCATTGGGCGTGGCCAACGCCTGCAGCGGTACCGGAAAATCGAACGCCTCGCTGCAGATGCCGGGCAGCTCGGCCTCCAACCGGTCATCGGCGAAGAACGGCTGCAACAGGGCATCGGCGGTGGCGGCCAGCGAACGGCCCGCCCGCAACGCGCGCGGGGCCGGCATCTGCTGTGGCACATACAGACCGCCATCGGGAGCCAGGCCGGCGGCGATGGCCTGGCTCAGGCTGACGGCAGGAGCGCTGCCGCGGGTCGAGATGAAATTCATGTCAGTTCCATTGAAAGTGAGAGTGATGCACTCAGAGCAGCGTGGCGGCGGGTGAATCCAGGGGCGACACCCAGCCCTGGCTGTCGAAGCCTGCCGCGGCGAAAGCCGCTTGCACCGGCGCCATTGCCGCCTGCGCCGCTTCGCAGGTCTCAAACCAGGCAAAGATGCTGGGGCCGGCGCCGGAGATGCTGGCGCCCATCGCGCCGGC
>NZ_BAZI01000420.1 GCF_001310775.1 Stenotrophomonas pictorum JCM 9942 | reverse complement strand
GGTGGTGCTGGTCGGCGCCGGTTCCGGCGATCCGGGACTGCTCACGCTCAACGCGCTGCGCGCGCTCAACCAGGCCGATGTGATCCTGCACGACCGGCTGGTCAGCACCGAGGTATTGCAGCTGGCGCGACGCGACGCCGATTTCATTGAAGTGGGCAAATCCGCGCAGGGCCACAGCACCGCCCAGGACCACATCCACGCGCTGATGCTGGAACACGCCCGCGCCGGCAAACGCGTGGTACGGCTCAAGGGCGGCGATGCGTTCGTGTTCGGCCGGGGGGGCGAAGAACTGCAGTTCCTGCGGGCACACGGCATCGCCTACGAAGTGGTACCGGGCATCACCGCCGCGCTGGCCTGCGCGGCCTATGCCGGCATTCCACTGACCCATCGCGACCATACCCAGCAGCTGCGCCTGGTCACCGCGCACTGCAAGGGTTCGCTGGACACGCTGGACTGGAACGCGCTGGCGCTACCGCGGCAGACGCTGGTGTTCTACATGGGGGTGGCGACGCTGGCCCAGATCCGCAGCGGTCTGCTCGCAGCAGGCCTGTGCGCGGCGACGCCGTTCGCCCTGGTCGAAAACGGCTCGCGCACCAGCCAACGGGTAGTCCGCGGCCAGCTGGACACCCTGCCCGAGGCCGCCCACCTGTACCGGGTGCAATCGCCGGCGCTGCTGATTCTGGGCGATGTAGCCGCGCTGGCCGACGAGCTGCACTGGTTCGGTCACGCGCCGCTGCAGGTCCCCCCTACCCTTTCCTCACCTCCCGCAAAGACCTCGCCAACGACACTGGCCGACGCCGCCTGACCGCCTTCCCCGGAGCATTCAATGGCTATCTACAACACTATTCTCGACACCATCGGCAGCACCCCGGTGGTCAAGCTCAACCGGCTTGCCCCGGCCGGCGTGGACCTCTATGTGAAGGTCGAATCGTTCAATCCGGGCGGCTCGGTCAAGGACCGGCTGGCGCTGGCGATCATTCTCGATGCCGAGAAAAAAGGCCTGCTCAAGCCCGGTGACACCATCGTCGAAGCCACCTCCGGCAACACCGGCGTGGCCTTGGCCATGGTCGCCGCCGCACGCGGCTACAAGTTCGTGGCGACGATGGTGGAAACCTTCTCCATCGAACGCCGCAAGCTGATGCGCGCCTACGGTGCCAAGGTGATCCTGACTCCCGCGGCCGAACGCGGCAGCGGCATGGTACGCAAGGCCAGGGAATTGGCCGACCAGCACGGCTGGTTCCTGGCCAGCCAGTTCGCCAACCCGGCCAATCCGGCCTACCACCGCCAGACCACCGCGGCGGAGATCCTGCGTGATTTCGCCGGCCGGCGCCTGGACTATTTCGTCAGCGGCTGGGGCACCGGCGGCACCCTCACCGGCGTGGGCGAGGTGCTGAAGGTCGCGCGCCCGGACACCCGCATCATCGCCACCGAACCGGCCGGCGCCGCGCTGCTGGCCGGCAAGGAGTTCACTCCGCACAAGATCCAGGCTGGACGCCGGATTTCGTCCCGGACGTGCTCAACCGCGCGGTCTACGACCAGCTGCTGGCGGTGCAGGACGACCGTGCGATCGAGACCGCACGCCGGCTGGCCGCCGAGGAAGGCATCTTCGTCGGCATCTCCGCCGGCGGCACCGTCGCCAGCGCGCTGGATATCGCCGCCTCCGCCGACGCCGGCTCGGTGATCCTGGCGATGCTGCCGGACACCGGTGAGCGCTACTTCTCCACCCCGCTGTTCGCCGATATCAACGAGGGCTCGGACGACGACTGGCTGGCCGGCCTGCCGTAATTTGCATTCCAGCAGTGATCGTCCATGAAGGCCGCTACCCGCGGCCTTCATGCTTTCCGGTACCTGCAATCGCAGGCTGTGAGACACGCCAGCGCCAGGCTTCGCTGGCAGCGGGTGCACGCAGGCGCCCGTCACGTTTCTCTCATACAGGGCGGTGGAAGATCGGGACCATGAGCATCGAAATCTGGCACGGCGACATCACCGAACTGGACGTTGACGCCATCGTCAACGCCGCCAACGAAACCCTGCTGGGCGGTGGTGGTGTGGACGGGGCGATTCATCGTGCCGCCGGTCCCGGCCTGCTGGCCGAGTGCTGCCAGCTGCCGGAGCTGCGCCCCGGC
>NZ_BAZI01000419.1 GCF_001310775.1 Stenotrophomonas pictorum JCM 9942 | reverse complement strand
GATGCCGGCACCATAGGCCGGGTCGGCCTTGTTGCAGTTGTCGATGTGGCGCTGCTTGATGAAGTCCGGCGCATCGCCCAGGGCGCGGGCGGTGTTGTCGAACAGGCGCTGCTTCTGCTCGGCGCTGTAGCTGCGGAACAGCGCGCCCGGCTGGCTGAAGTAGTCGTTGTCGTCTTCGCGGAAGTTCCAGAAGTCGGCATCGCCACGGATCTTCAATGCCGGCTCGCGGTACTGCGGTTGTTCCTGCCACTGGCCGTAGCTGTTGGGCTCGTAATGTGGCAGACCGCCGTAGTTGCCATCCACACGCATGGCGCCATCGCGATGGTTACTGAATACCGGGCAGCGGGCGGCGTTGACCGGGATCTGGTGGTGGTTGACGCCCAGCCGGTAACGCTGCGCATCGGTGTAGGCGAACAGGCGTGCCTGCAGCATCTTGTCCGGCGACGGACCAATACCCGGGACGAGGTTGCTCGGGGCGAAGGCCGACTGCTCCACATCCTGGTACCAGTTCACCGGGTTGCGGTTGAGTTCGAACTCGCCCACCTCGATCAACGGGTAATCGCTCTTGGGCCAGACCTTGGTCAGGTCGAACGGATGGATGCGGTAGGTTTCCGCTTCCAGCTCCGGCATGACCTGCACGAACAGCTTCCACTTCGGGAACTCGCCGCGCTCGATCGCCTGGAACAGGTCGCGGCCATGGCTTTCGCGGTCTTTGCCGACCAGCACTTCGGCCTGCGCATCGGTCAGCGCCTGCACGCCCTGCTGGGTGATGAAATGGAACTTCACCCAGAAGCGCTCGCCGCCTTCATTGGTGAAGCTGTAGGTGTGCGAGCCGAAGCCGTTCATATGGCGGAAGCTGCGCGGGATGCCGCGGTCGCTCATCACCACGGTGACCTGCATCAGGGCTTCCGGCAGCAGTGTCCAGAAGTCCCAGTTGTTGCGGGCGCTGCGCAGGTTGGTGTGCGGGTCGCGCTTGACCGCCTTGTTGAGGTCGCCGAACTTGCGCGGATCACGCAGGAAGAACACCGGGGTGTTGTTGCCGACCAGGTCCCAGTTGCCTTCCTCGGTGTAGAACTTCAGCGCGAAGCCCCGGATGTCGCGCTCGGCGTCGGCGGCGCCACGCTCGCCGGCCACGGTGGTGAAGCGGGCGAACATCTCGGTCTGCTTGCCCACCGCCGAGAAGAGCTTGGCGCGGGTGTACTTGCTGATGTCATGGGTGACGGTGAAGGTGCCGAATGCACCGGAGCCTTGGCGTGCATGCGACGCTCGGGAATGATCTCGCGGTTGAGGTTGGCCAGCTTCTCCAGCAGCCACACGTCTTCCATCAGCAACGGGCCGCGCGGGCCGGCGGTCTTGCTGTTCTGGTTGTCCACCACCGGCGCACCGAAGGCGGTGGTCAGCGGCGTTACCGCCGCGTCGCCATGCTGCTGCTTGGGGGTGGTGCTGGTGTCACGCTGCGACTGTGCGGCCTGCTCGGGGGAGGGGGCGCTGTGGTACGGACAGGTCGGCTTGGTGTCGTTGCTGCTCATGGCTGGCTCCAGCGGGGCGGGGGATGGGTTTCCAGCCCTGACTGTAGCCATGCCGTGGTGAAATGGGTAATCGAATGATGTGCTCGCAGTGATAGTGATTGGCTATCAACGTTCCAATTGGAATTCGCGGGCCCTCTTGCTACCCGTGCCGGGCGGGGCAAGCGTTCGGTTGATGTGAAAATTTCGCGTAGCGGTAGCTGCCGGCGGCCTTCTCGACCACTCCGGTGTCGCAGATCGCAAACAAGGCGGTGCACAGAACCTGGCCTCGCGTGCGGGTTATCGACGTTGCGGTCTTGGAAACGCAAGGGCCGCACTGGGGCGGCCCTTCGTTAAGCGGTCGAGTGCAGGGCACGATCCCCGCGGATATCCGTCGCATCGATTACAGCAGGGATTTCACCCGGTACAGCGCTTCCAGCGCCTGTTTTGGAGTCAGTTCATCCGGGTCTATCGCCTGCAGGGCATCCAACGCTGCCGAACTCGGTGCGGCAAACAGACCAAACTGCTGTGGTGCATCCAATGCCTGGGGCGCCATGGCCGCGCTCTGGGTTTCGCCGCCGCGCTGTTCGAGCTCGGCCAGGCGGCGTCGTGCCTGCGCCACGGTGGCC
>NZ_BAZI01000418.1 GCF_001310775.1 Stenotrophomonas pictorum JCM 9942 | reverse complement strand
TCGCCTTTTCGGGGCGCGTGCGTTACAGCGGCGCGCTTCGGCCCGCGCCGAACCGGTAGGTCACCCCCAGCATCGGTCCGGACAGGGCCACGTCCAGACGCTTGCCCTGGTCGCGGTAGTCCAGGCGCTGGTGGCGGTAACCCATCGACACGAACCACTGCTCGGTCGCCTGGTAGTTGGCCAGCGCCAGCACCTGCCAGGTGGCATCCGAGCCCAGTCCGAACCCACCGACATCCGCATAGGCCACGCTGCTCCAGCGCGGCGAGAGCATCTGGCGCCAGCGCACGCCGGCGATCGGGTCGACGAACGACGAATCCGAACGCGCCGAGAGCAGGCCCGGCACCTGCACCGCGGCGTTGATATCCCAGTAGCGGATGCCGGCCAGCAGATCGATGCCGGTACGCTCATCGGCCCTGACGGCATAGCCGGCGGTCAGCGTGGCCGAGGTCTGTCGCACCTTGACGTTGGCCGCCAGGCCCAGCGGCAGCGGCGTTGAATCGGAGGTGGCGGCATGGGTGAGATCGGCCTGCAGCACGACGTTGCCGCGGCGCGCGGTGCCGGTGATAAACGCGGCGGCGTCCAGGCTGTCCATCAGCTCGGAAAAGGACTTGTCCACCTCGGCCGTCGGCGCGCTGCGGAACGGGCGCACCTGGCCTTCCATGCCGCTCATCCACACATACGGGGTGGCCTGGAAACGCCAGCGGTCATCACCGGACGTCTCGGCCTGGGCCAGCGGCACAACGGCCGTCGTCAGCACGACCATTGCCAGCGACGCCGGCAGGTACTTGGGGTTGAATCGCGTGTGCATGGGAGCTCCGGGTGATGCCTGCCCGCGTGCCGGGCAGACGATCGATGTAGGCAAGCGGCGCTCAGACGCCGAGGAAACGGAACGGCTTGGTTTCCTTGAACTGCGCGTTGGCCTCGCCGGCATACAGGGTGCGTGCCTGCTGCCCCAGATCCAGCCGCCTGACCTTGCCGGTGCGCTCGTTGAAATCGATCTTCTTCAGATCCACCCAGAACACGTTGGGCGCCAGCGCGGACTCGAAGTAGTACAGCTTGCGGGTCTGGTCGGCCACGGTGCGCCAGCGCGTGGAGGAGATGTTGGGCTGGTCCGGCGTGGTGATGCCATAGGGCACCGAGACGTTGCGGATCACACTGAAAACGCTGGCGGTGGATTCCACCGGATCGGTGGATTTGGGAATGGCGTCGATATAGAACGCCGCACGCGCGAAGCGGTCCGCCGCGCGGTTGGTGCCCGGCAACATCACCGTACCGCCGATCTGCCGCCAGTAGCTTTCCAGCGCCAGCTGCTGCTCGAAGACCGGCGAGTTGGTCATCACCGTGTAGTCGCGGCTGTGGTGGATGACCTGCTTGCCCTTGATGTACTCGATGATGGCGCTGTCGCCACTGGCATCGGACAGTGACAGGTGCAGCGTGGCCAGGCGCTGCTCGCCGGGGGCGGCATCGCTGACCAGGGTGAACGGCTCGTCGGCCAGCGCCTTGACCGCTTCTTCCACGGTGGCGAAGTTGTCGAGCATGTACTGGGTCCACACCGAGATGCTCAGGCCGGGCTTGCCGCTGTCGCGCGCGGGGTATTCGGATTCGGCCAGCCACAGCAGGTTGGCGACCAGGCCCGCCTCGTTCATGCCGTCGGTGGTGGCGAAGTCGTAGGCGCTGGCGATGACGCTGCCGTGGCGCGAGGTCCACGTGAGCGTATTGGCGCCGGTCTCGCCGTTGCGCTGCATGCCGCGCGGAAACATCCACAGATGGGTGCCGGTATCGACCTTGTAGTCCATCGACCGGCCGGTGAAGACCTCATCGCCGGCACCGTGGTAGACGAAGCGGGTGCAGGCCGTTGCGGGGGGCGCCATGCCCAGCACGCCGACAACGAGCGTGGCACAGGCTGCCACGAGGGATCGCTTGACTGACTTCATGGACAGAGACTCCCTTTTTTGACCGTTGTGTTGACAGCAGACGGACAGATCCTAGCAACACTCCCCGGCAGCCCGAGAACACCGTTGGCAGCACCTTGCAGCAGCTGCGCCGCTGCTATGCTCGGCGCAGCCACGCCCGGCCGCCGATGTGATCGATCCCATGTCCGAATTTTCCGCCGCCTCCCCGACACTGCGCCTGCCGGCGTTCGCC
>NZ_BAZI01000417.1 GCF_001310775.1 Stenotrophomonas pictorum JCM 9942 | reverse complement strand
CGAGGCGGCCGGTGAGGCGCAGGCGGTGGCGGCGATGGAGCGCGAGGCGGCGAGCTTGTGGCTGTTCGACTACAACCTGGATGACGGCGATACCGGCACCGCGCTGCAGGCGCGGCTGGGCGAGCGCTTCGGACCGCGGCCAACGCTGATTCTCAGCGCCGATGACAGTCTGGCCACGCGCCGCGAGGTGATGGAGCTGGGTCTGACCCTGCTGCACAAGCCGGTGCGGCCACTGGCATTGAAGTCGATCATGGACGCCTGCTGGCCTCGCACCGGCTGGCGGTGGTCACCTGACAGGTGGCATCGCAGCAGCCCGACCGCCAGGCCGGGCCGCTTGCGTCGGGTTCAGGCGGCGCCGGTCGCGTTACTGAACTCTTCATAGGCGGCCAAGGCGTTGGCCGCATACATCAGCGACGGGCCGCCGCCCATGTAGACCGCCACGCCCAGCATCTCGCGGAACTCTTCCGGTGTGGCGCCCAGGCGTACCAGCGCCTTGGCATGGAAGCCCAGGCAGCCGTCGCAGCGGTTGGCCACGCCGATGGCCATGGCGATCAGCTCCTTGGTCTTCTCATCCAGCGCACCGGGCGCCATCGCGGCCTTGGCCATGGCGTTGAAGCCTTGCATCACTTCGCTGTTGTGGGTGCGCAGCGCGGTGAGATTGCGCGAGATGTCGCGGGTCAGCTCGGTGTAGGACGGGGTGGCGGACATGGTGGTTTCCTTGGGTTGGGCGGGGGATGAGTAGGGCAGGGCTCAGCGGTGCGGCCTGTCCGCGCTGGCGTGTGCGCCGCAGTAGGCCGCGTGAAGCGCCTGCATCACGCCCAGTGCCGGGCTCTCGGCCAGCGAATAGAAGATGGTCTGTGCGTCGCGACGGGTCAGCACCAGCGCCTGTTCGCGCAGCACTGCCAGGTGCTGGGACAGCGCTGACATCGACAGATTCCCCAGCGCCTGCAGTTCGCCCACCGAGGCTTCGCCTTCCACCAGCCGGCACAGCACCCTGAGCCGGGCTGGATGGGCCAGCGATTTGAGCAGACGTGCCGCCTGTTCGGCATGCACGCCCATCTGTTCGTAGTCCTGGTTGCTCGGCGGTGCTGCGGCAGGGATCGACACCGGGGCTTGCTCTTATTTTTAGGATGATCTAATTTAGTATTTACTAAACAAAAAGGCAAATGGTGGCTTCGATGTCCCAGACAGTCATGGCTTCCCCCCAGGTCGAACCGTTCTTCGACAAGGACAGCGGCACCTTCACCTACGTGGTGCACGAGGGCGCGGGCGGTGCGGCGGCGATCATCGATCCGGTGCTGGACTACGATCCGGCCGGTGCACGTATCGCCACCCGCTCGGCCGAGGCGGTGCTGGCCTTCGTCCGCGCCCAGCGCCTGCGCGTCGAGTGGATCCTGGAAACCCACGCCCATGCCGATCATCTCAGCGCCGCGGGCTTCCTCGCCGACGAACTGCAGGCGCCGGTGGCGATCGGGCGGGGCATCATCCAGGTGCAGCAGCGCTTCAAGGAACTGTTCGGGCTGGGCGAGGAGTTCGTCGCCGACGGCCGCCAGTTCGACCGGCTGTTCGCCGACGGTGACCGTTTCAGTATCGGTGACCTGCAGGCGCGGGTGATCGCCACCCCCGGGCACACCGATGACAGCCTGACCTATGTGATCGGCGATGCCGCGTTCATCGGTGACACCGTGTTCGCGCCGGAAACCGGCACGGCACGCACCGACTTCCCCGGCGGTGACGCGCACCGGCTGTACGCCTCGATCCAGACGATCCTGCGCTGCCGGCGAACACGCGCATCTTCCTGTGCCACGACTATCCGGGTGACCGCCGGGCGCCCGAACCGCAGACCAGCGCCGCGCACCAGCTTGAGCACAACGTGCATCTGAAAGATGGTGTGCAGGAGGCCGATTTCGTGCGCATGCGCCAGCAACGTGACGCCACGCTGGCGCCGCCGCGGCTGATCCTGCAGGCGCTGCAGGTGAACATCCGCGGGGGGCGCCTGCCCGAGCCCGACGCAACGGCATCCGCTATTTCCGCCTGCCGCTGAACCAGCTGGGAGCACAAGCATGAGCGCCTGGCTGACGCCGCTGGCCGGCGGCATCCTGATCGGCCTGGCGGCGACCCTGCTGCTGTGGCTCAACGGCCGTATCGCCGGCATCAGTGGCATCG
>NZ_BAZI01000416.1 GCF_001310775.1 Stenotrophomonas pictorum JCM 9942 | reverse complement strand
CGCGGCCAGTTCGATGGCCAGCGTCTCCAGCCGGCCCAGGGCGCCCTCGGGCTTGGTCAACTGCCGCTGGCGGGCGATGGCACGTTGGCGGTGTTCCTGCGAAGGCTGCCCACAGGCCTGCCCGAACCACGTTTCTGTCACGACTGTTCCGATACTGCGATGCAATCGCGCATTTTAACCGCCCGGGCGCGGTTGCCGGCCTTTTGCGCAGGCCTGGCGGTGATCGCATAGAATGCGCGCACTTTCGGGTGACCGGCCGGCCTTGCCGGACGGTTGAAACGGGAAGCCGGTGCCGCGCCCTGCTGGAATTCCAGCCGTCCGCCATTCCGGCACTGCCCCCGCAACGGTAAGCAGGACAAGACCAGGCAACACCGCCACTGTGCATGGCACGGGAAGGCGCCTGGTCGGAAGCAGCCTCGGCTGCCTCGCCTGCGAGTCCGGAGACCGGCCCGGAAGCCGACTGGTTGCGATGCGGAGGGCATGGCGGCGGCTGTAGCGCCGTGTGCGCGACCTCCGTCTTCTTCCCTCTTCTGGCAGCCTTCCCCATCCGCCTGCGCGGGAGCGCGCAGGTCCAGGAGCTTCCATGAAACTGTCTTACCACACCCTTTCCCTCGCCCTTGCCTTGGCCTTGCCGGGCGTTGCCGCCGCGCAGAACGCACCGACCGAGCCGGCTCCGACCCGACTCGATGACATCACCGTCACCGCCACCCGTACCCCGGTCTCGATCGAGAACAGCGTGGTGCCGGTGCAGGTGATCGACCGCGTGCAGATCGACCGCAGCCAGGCCAGCTCGCTGCTGGAACTGCTGCGCGGCCGCGCCGGCCTGGATTTCGCCAACCAGGGCGGCGCCGGCAAGATCACCTCGCTGTTCCTACGTGGCAGCAACTCCAACCAGGTGCTGGTGCTGGTGGACGGCGTGCGCATCGGTTCGGCCACCAACGGCATGCCGACCCTGCAGGACCTGCCGGTCGACCAGATCGAGCGCGTGGAGATCGTGCGCGGCCCGCGTTCGAGCCTGTACGGCTCTGAAGCCATTGGCGGCGTGATCCAGATCTTCACCCGCGCCGCCGGCCAGGGCCTGCAGCAGAATCTGGCGCTCACCGCCGGCAGCCACAACCTGCGCCAGGCCAGTGCCGGCTTCAGCAACCGCGGCGAACGCGGCTGGATCTCCGCCCAGGGCGGCTACCAGAGCACCGACGGCATCAACGCCTGCCGCGGCACCGCCGCCGGCTGGGGCGCGGGCTGCTATGCCGATGAGCCGGACCGTGACGGCTACCGCAACACCTCGATCAACGTGCGCGGCGGTTATGCGCTGAGCGAGGCATTGAGCCTGGAAGGCCACATGCTGAACTCGGACAGCTTCAACGAGTACGACGGCAGCATCTTCGGCGGCAACGAAGCCGACAACCGCCAGCAGGTCTACGGCGGCAAGCTGGCATGGGCGCCCTCGGACAGCTTCCGCCTGAGCGCGCAGCTCGGCCGCAGCAACGACCAGGCCGACAGCTACTTCGCGGCCGGCGGCGCGCGCACCCTGGCCAGCGTGTTCAACACCCGTCGCGACACCGCCGCCGTGCAAGGCGACATCAAGTTCGGCGAAGGCCAGCAGATCAGCGCCGGCGCCGATTGGCAGCAGGACCGGATCGAAAGCACCACCGCGTTCGATGTGGATAACCGCGACAACACCGGCGTGTTCGTCGAATACCAGGGCGGCTTCGGCGCGCACTCGCTGCAGGCCAGCGTGCGCAACGACGACAACGAGCAGTTCGGCAACCACACCACCGGCAGCCTGGGTTACGGCTTTGCCTTCGGTCATGGTTTCCGCCTGACCGCCAGCGCCGGCACCGGCTTCAAGGCACCGACCTTCAACGACCTGTACTACCCGGGCTTCAGCAACCCGGACCTGAAGCCGGAAGAATCCAAGAGCCTGAACCTGGGTCTCGCCCAGTACGCCGACACCTGGAACTGGACCTTCAACGCCTACGAAACCCGCATCGACCAGCTGATCGGCTATGACAGCAGCTTCGCGCTGGTCAACGTCGCCGAAGCCCGCATCCGCGGCGCCGAGCTGACCGGCTACCTGTCGCTGGCCGGTTTCGACCTCAACGCCCAGGCCAGCTTCACCGACCCGCGCGACCACACCGCCGGCGCGGCCACCTACGACAACCTGCTGGC
>NZ_BAZI01000415.1 GCF_001310775.1 Stenotrophomonas pictorum JCM 9942 | reverse complement strand
CACCGCCGCGACCAGGCTGGCGATCGCCGCGCCCATCGAATGGCCCAGCAGCACGAAGCGGTCCCAGCCCAGCGCATCGGCGATGGCCAGCGTCTGCACGATCGCGTAGGGCGTGGTGTAGGGGGTGGTCGGCGGCAGGTGATCGCTCAGCCGTGACCGGGCAGATCCACCATCACCAGATCCAGTGTCGGCAGCTGCGCGGCCAGCGGCAGGAAGCTGGCCGCGTTGTCCAGCCAGCCGTGCAGGGCCAGCACCTTCAGCCCACCGGGCGTGCCGCTGCGCAGCGCCGCGACCGGTAGGCCATCGGCGATCAACTCCAGCGGCTGCACAGTCATCCCGGTTGCGCTGCGGCCAGGCGGGCCAGAGCACGGGCGTGCGCCGGCGCATCATTCAGGCAGGGGATGTAGCGCATCTGCGCGCCACGTTCGGCCAGGGTCTCGGTGAACCCCATCGCCACTTCTTCCAGAGTTTCCAGGCAATCGGTGGCAAAGCCGGGGCAGGCCACATCGATATGCCGGACGCCCGCGGCGGCCAGCTCCCACAGCATCGGCTCGGCATAGGGCTGCAGCCATTGCTCGCGGCCGAAGCGCGACTGATAACCCATGGCCCATTCGTGTGGCTGCAGTTCCAGCGCCGCGGCAATGGCATGCGCGCTGGCCTGGCACTGCTGCGGATAGGGGTCGCCATTGTTGGCCACCCGCTGCGGAATGCCATGGAAAGAGAACACCAGCTTCTCGGCGCGGCCGTGCTGCTGCCAGTAATCACGGATGGAGCCCGCCACCGTCGCCACCCAGGCCGGATCGGTGGCGTAGTCGCGGATGGTCTGCAGCGTGATGGATGGATTGCGGGCCTGCCAGCGCGCCAGCCTGTCTTCAATGGAGGCGGTGGTGGTGGTGGAGTACTGCGGATACAGCGGCAGCACCACGATGCGGCGGATGCCTTCGGCCACCAGCGCATCGAGCGCGTTGTCCAGCGCCGGTTGCCCGTAGCGCATCGCGTAACGCACGCGCCAGTGCGGCAGTTCCTGCTGCAGGCGCGCGGTCAGCCGCTGCGTGTAGACCGCCAGCGGCGAGCCTTCCGGCAGCCACACCTGCGCGTACTTGGCGGCCGAGCGACTGCTGCGCAGCGGCAGGATCACCCCGTACAACAGTGGTTTCCACAGCAGTGCCGGGATCGACACCACACGGGGATCGCTGAGGAATTCGGCCAGATAGCGACGCACCGCAGGAGCGGTGGGCGTCTCGGGCGTACCTAGATTGACCGCGAGCAGCGCGGTGATGGGTGCGTCGGACATGCGTACATTCTCGCAGGTCCCGCCGCTGCCGGCGATGCGGAGATGGCAACGCGGACGCGGCGCCGGATATCTCCGCTCACTGCGTATTCAGAGCGGCGCTCCTATTTTCAGGCACTTGCTTTATCTTCCTGTGCACCGACCTACGGAGTTAACCATGCGCCGCCTGCCGTGCCTTGCCCTGCTGCTGTCTGCCAGCCTGCTGTCCGCCAACGCCGTTGCCGGCCCGCAGGAGGATCAGCGCGCCCGCAATGCGGTACGCGTGCTGAGCGAGATCCAGAACATTCCCGAGCAGGCCATTCCCGACAAACTGCTGGACGAGGGCCGCGCGGTCATCGTCATTCCCGACACGATCAAGGCCGGGCTGGTGCTCGGCGGCCGTCGTGGCCACGGTCTGATGTCGGTGAAGATGGCCGATGGCAGCTGGTCCAACCCGGTGTTCATCAAGCTCACCGGCGGCAGCATCGGCTTCCAGGCCGGCGTGCAGTCCTCCGATGTGATTCTGGTGTTCCGCAACGACCGCAGCCTGGACAACATCGTCAACGGCAAGTTCACCCTCGGTGCCGACGCCGGTGTGGCCGCCGGTCCGGTCGGGCGCAGTGCCGCCGCCGCCACCGACGGCCAGCTCAAGGCCGAAATCTGGTCGTGGTCGCGCGCGCGCGGCCTGTTCGCCGGGGTCGCGCTCGATGGCGCGGTGCTGCAGATCGACGATGCCGCCAACCTCGACGCTTACGGCCCGAACACCACGCCACGGATGATCCTGGAAGGCCGTCTGAACGAGGCGCCGTCCAGTGATGTGGTGTCCTTCCGCGACCGTCTGGAGGAATCGACCTACGCCGCGCGTGAAAAGCGCGGTACCCAGGGCGCGCCGGCACCGGTGACCGCTTC
>NZ_BAZI01000414.1 GCF_001310775.1 Stenotrophomonas pictorum JCM 9942 | reverse complement strand
GACGCCGACCCCACCCGCTGAGCCGCGCGGGAGGTGCAACGGAAAAGGGACCTTGCGGCTCCCTTTTCCTTTGCCGGTAAGGCGACTCAGAAATCCAGGCTGAGCCGGGCGTAGGTGTAGCGGCCGGGCAGGTCATAGGTGCCCGGGTCGTAGCCGTTGAGGGTGCAGCTCAGGCAGATCGGCGGGTTCTTGTCGAACACGTTGTTCACCCCGAGGCTGACTTTCACGCCCTTCATCCATGCTTCGGTGCGCCAGCTCAGCTGGGCGTCGTGGTAGGTGGTGGCGCCCAGCCAGTGCAGGTCGTTGGCGCTATCGGTGCAGATGTCGAAGCCGTTGGCGCCGGCGCAGCTCTCGCGCAGGCGGTCGATGTAGCGCAGCGTCCAGCTGGCGTTCCAGTTGCCCAAATCCCAGTTGGCGGCCAGGGTCGAGCTCCACTCCGGAATCGCGCTGTCATTGGTCTCCACGCCCGGGCCCTTGGGCTCGGCCTGGCCGGACTCGTTGACCAGCTCGTAGCGCGTCACCCAGGTCGCCTTCCAGTCAAAGCCCAGCTGGCCCCAGCCGGTTTCCGGCAGCAACCAGTGCGCGCTGAAATCCCAGCCGCTGGTGTTGATCGTGCCGAGGTTGGCGAGGATGTCCTCGAAGCGGATGATCTGGCCGCGGTCGTTGCGGGTGTAGCTGGCGCAGGCCACCGGATCGCGGCTGTCGATGCAGCGGTCCATGATCGCCTGCGCGTCCGGGGCCTGGATCGCCTTGCCGATGGTGTGGCGGTAGAAGGTCACCCCCAGGTCCAGCTTGCTGGCCCAGCCGCTGTCCTCGGCCCAGCCCGGGCTCCACACCGCGCCGGCCATGAACGAACGGCTTTCCTCCGGTTCCAGCGCGCGGTTGCCCGAGGTCACCACCGAGATCTGCGGGTTGGCCTGCTCGTAGCCCGGCGGCACGCCGTCGGCCACGCACTTGGGGGTGGTGGAGGCGGCGTTGTTGCAGGGGTCGACGATGGTGGCGTCAAAGCGGCTCAACGTGCCGTACAGCTCGCCGATGGACGGGGCGCGGAAGCCCTGGGCGAAGGACATGCGCAGCAGCAGTTCATCGGCCGGCTGCCAGCGCAGGCCGAGCTTGCCGGTGTTGGTGCCGCCGAAGGTGGAGTAGTCCGAGTAGCGCCCGGCAATGCTCAGGTCCAGGCTCTTGCCCCAGAAACCTTCGCGCGCCAGCGGCACGTCGAATTCGACATAGGCCTCCTTCACCGAATAGCTGCCGATGGTCGCCCCCGAGGGCACGCCGTTGTACTCGCCGGCGATGGTGATCGGGTCGGGGTGGTATTCGCCCTTGTAGCGGCGCCATTCGGCACCGGCGGCGAAGGACACCGCGCCGGCCCAGTTGTCGAACAGCTCGCCGGTGAGGTTGGCCGAGGCCTGGCTCAGGGTGTTCTTGCTGCGGTCGCGCACGATCGGCGAGATCCACGCCAGCATCTCCGGGGTGATGGTGCCCGGCCCGCCGAACAGGTTCAGCGGCACGCAGCCGGCAATGGCCGCGCACGCGGCCGGATCGCCCAGAGCCTGGTTGATGTGCTTGATGTTGTAGCTGCCGGTATTGGTCTGGGTGGCCTTGCTTTCACTGGTCATCGCGTTGATGTCCCAGTTCCAGGTGCGCTGGTTGACCTCGAAGGTGCCGTCCAGCCCGGCGGCGGCGTACCAGGTTTTCACCTCCTGCTCGTAGCGGCGCGGGCCGCCCTCCACCGGACGCCGGCCCAGCAGGAACAGGTTGGGGTTGGCGCCCATCGTGCTCAGGTCGAAACCGAACGGGTTGTACGGGTTGTTGGCGGCGATCACCAGTTTGGTTTCGGCCCACTCGTTGTAGACGCCGGCATCGGTGCCCAGGAAGATCGGTTCGGGCGCGGCCTGGTTGGCCGAGTCGCGCTCGCTGTACAGGCCGCGGGCCCAGCCGCTGAGCGTGGGGGTGAACTCGAAGCGCACCTGGCCGAACACGGATTTGCGCTCGTTCGGGGTCAGCAGCAGGTTGTACGGGGCGAAGTTGAAGCGGTTGGCGGTGCCGAAGCGGATGAAGTCGTCGGGAAAACGGGCGCCGCCGGCAAAGCTGGCGTCGTTGGGCAGGGTGATGTTGCAGGTCGCCGAGCCGGGGATGGGGTTGCCGTCGGCGTCGCGGGCCAGCGGACACAGGCCGCCATAGGTGTTGTTG
>NZ_BAZI01000413.1 GCF_001310775.1 Stenotrophomonas pictorum JCM 9942 | reverse complement strand
GCACCACCGCGCGAACACCCGTGCCGCGCAGCGCCCGCTCGAGCTGCGGCACAGGCACCGCAGGCAGGAAGAAGGCACCGTCCCGCCCTGGCAACCGCCGGACCTCAACCCCCTCCCTGAGCAGGCGATTGATCACCAGCACGCTGTCATTGACCCGCGCATCCAGCAAATAACCGCGCGAGGAATGCGCCACAGGCAAGTCGACGGGCGTTTGCAGCTGCCCGATCGGCAGCGCCTCGAACGGGCCGGCAAAGCCGTGCATGACCCGATCAAAACTCACCCCCATCTGGTAGGCCAGCGTCCACCCCGCCGAGTCATACGGCGCGATCGGCGGACCACCGTCATATTCGAAATCGTGGGGATGATCCTGCGGTTCGAACATGTCCCGCACGTGCGGGCGGAAGGCCTGATCGCCACGCACCACGAAGGAACCGGCCGGGTATTTTTTGCCTGCGACCGTGAACTCACGCGAGGCGCGCATCACCTCCACACCGCCCAGCTGCAAGGCATCGACGAACTTCACCGCGGTCGGGAAATCCGCCTGGTCGGCCGGGATGATATAGCCACGCGCATCACGCTGATCGGGCTGGCGCAGCAGTTGCTGCACCTGCGCCGCGGCCAACGCGCCCTTGTCCCTGCCCGCTTTTTCCACCGCCAGCTTCGCCTGCGCCAGAGCTGTCGGACTTGGCGTCCAGCTGTCGCGGCTGCCCCGCTCGATCGAGTTGCGCCCCATGCGGTAGATGTTCAACAACAGCTGTTCACGGTTGCGCGAGGCGTAATCCAGCAGCGCCCAGTTGGCCGTCAGGCTGTAATCGATGGACTGGCGGAAATGCCAGGTCTGGGCCGCCACCGGCGCAGGCAGATTGCTGTCTGGCAACTGGCGCTCCGGAATGAACGGGATCTGCATCGGCGTCGGGTTGCCGGTGATCTCGGTCAGCACGCCCATCATGTTGTGGAAGTACGGCATTGTGCGCAGGCCGCCGTTCCACCACGTCGAGTACACGCTGCCACGCTTTGAAACCGCACCCGGCTTGCCCTCCTGCAGGTAGCGCAGGTTCATCGCCGACCCCAGCGCCTCCAGCCCGACCGGAATCATCGCGTCGATGTTGTAGTTGTACGGATCGCGATAGGGCGGGATCACGATCACCGTGCCCTTGGGCGAGGTCTGGTGGTGGTTGTAGACAATCTGCGGATACCAGCGGGTGTACATCGCCCGATTCAGGTTGCGCGTTTCCTGCAACGCCGCCATGTAGAAGTCACGGTTGTTGTCGTGCCCGGCGTACTTCTGGTACAGCCGCGGCGGCTTGTCGAGCACCCGCTTCTCGGGCACCGGCTCCCGCATGTACCAGTCCGCATACAGCTCCTGCCCGTCCGGGTTGGCATGGACCAGCAGGATGATGGTGTCCTCCAGAATGCGCCGGGTTTCGGCATCGTCGCGGCTGGCCAGCTGCCAGACCGTCTCGATCAGCTGGTGGGCGCCGACCGTCTCGTTGGCATGCAGGCCGCCATCGATCCACACCACCGCCTTGCCCTGCGCCGCCAGCGCCCGCGCGGTGGCCTCGTCATCCCGTGCCCGCGCCATGCGTCCGGACAGCGCCCGATATTCCTCCAGGCGGGCGAGATTGGCCGGCGACGATGCCACCAGCATCAACTGGGATCGCCCTTCCGAAGTCTTGCCCAGCTCCTGCAGCACGAACCGGTCGGAAGCGGCCGCCACTTTGCGGAAATACGCCTCCGTCTGCGTGTAGTTGGCGAGCATGTAGTCATCGCCGATATCGAATCCAAAATGCTCGCGCGGCGAAGGCGCAGCGGCCTGCCCCATACCTGCGGCCAGCAACATCACCAATGCAAGAGCGATACGCCCGCGCCATTGTCCAAATCCGTACTTCACTTCCTCTCCCCAGGAGCAGCCTTGCACCAGATACCGGCACGGCCACCCCGCAACAGCCATATTCGGCACCGGAGTCCGCGCATGCACACAGCCCCGACACCCCTGGCCCAGTCACCGTGAATACTCCGACGACAGGCAACAAAAAGACGCACGGACGCGGTTTTTCCGCCATCCCGTCGGCCGACCGAAACCACCCGAACACCTTATTGCAGGCAAGCAAACGAAGAAGGGCAGCCCAGAGGCTGCCCTTCCCGATGACATCCCGCCTGAAGCACCTTCTTTGAAGAAGGTGCTCGAACCGGGC
>NZ_BAZI01000412.1 GCF_001310775.1 Stenotrophomonas pictorum JCM 9942 | reverse complement strand
TCACGACCACCCGCGACGGGCCTCGTCGGCCGCCTTCTGCTCGCGGGCCTCGCGGAAAATCGCACCCACGCTTTCCTCGGCCTCGCCTTCGGGCAGCGGCGCGCGTTCCGGACGCGGCAGCGCGGTCATCAGCTCGCTGGTCACCGCTTCAACCGGAATCTTCTGCTCGATATAGCCTCGATGTCCGGCAGACCCATCGCATAGCGCTCGCAGGCGAAGCTGATCGCATCGCCCTCCTCGCCCAGACGCGCGGTGCGGCCGATGCGATGCACGTAGTCTTCGGCGTCGAACGGCAGGTCGTAGTTGTAGACGTACTTGATGCCATCGATATGCAGACCGCGCGCGGCCACATCGGTGGCCACCAGCACTTCCAGCTGGCCGGCCTGGAACCGCTTGAGCAGGCTTTCGCGCTTTTTCTGCGGCACGTCACCGGACAGCACACCGACGCGGTAACCGGCTTTTTCCAGCGCACGGGCGACGCGCTCGACAAACACCTTGGTATTGACGAACACCATGGTGCGGGCGCCTTCACTGCGCGACAGCAGGCCGATCAGCAGCGGCAGCTTTTCCTCGTCGGCCGGGAAGTAGATGCGCTGGCGCACGCGGTCGGCGGTGATGCTTTCGGTCTCCACCACCAGCTTCTGCGGCTCGTTCATGTGCTCGTAGGCCAGCTCCAGCACGCGGTGGCTCAAGGTGACGCTGAACAGCAGGGTCTGGCGCGTGGTGCGCTCGGGCATGCGCCGCAGCAGGAAGCGGATGTCCTTGATGAAGCCCAGGTCGAACATGCGGTCGGCTTCGTCCAGCACGCAGATCTCGCAGGCGTGCAGCGAGACCACCTTGTGCTGCTTGACGTAGTCGATCAGGCGGCCGGGTGTGGCGATGATCACGTCCACGCCCTGCTGCAGCAGCTCGCGCTGCTTGTCGTAGTCCACACCGCCGTAGACCAGCGCAAAGCGCAGCCCGGTGTCGGCGGTGAACTTCATCGCGTCCTTGTGGATCTGGATCGCCAGCTCGCGGGTCGGCGCCAGGATCAGCGCGCGCGGGTCTTCCGGCTTGCGGTCGGCCAGCGCCGGACGGGTCAGCAGGCGGTTGCACACCGCCACCAGGAAGGCCAGCGTCTTGCCGGTGCCGGTCTGCGCCTGGCCGGCCACATCGCCGCCGGGCAAGGCCACCGGCAGGGTCAGCGCCTGGATCGGGGTACAGCGGGTGAAGCCAGCTCCTTCAAGGCCTGCCACCAGCGAGGGCTGCAGGTCGAAGGAGGAAAACGTCACATCGGTCAGCGGTTTGTCGCTCATTATTCTGTCTTTGTTGTGCCGGCCGGCCAAGGTGGCCGGGCAGCTTGCATCGATTCGGGTGCCGTCGCACACTGCGGCCCCTGCGCCGGGTCGCGTGACGTTGGGCCCTGCCCTGTATGTCTACGCGAATGCCCCAGTTTACCGCAATGCGACGGCCAACCCGGCACGGGTAGTCGCATTGCACCAGGAGACTCCAAAGTGAGCGATAAGGTTTTACACGTCGCGATGCCGACTTCGACACCGCCGTCCTGCAATCCGGCGAACCGGTCCTGGTGGATTTCTGGGCTGAATGGTGCGGCCCGTGCAAGATGATTTCCCCGGTTCTGGACGAGCTCGCTGATGCCTACGACGGCAAGCTGAAGATCGCCAAGGTCAACGTGACGAGAACCGCGCCACTGCGGTGAAGTATCACGTGCGCTCGATCCCGATGCTGCTGCTGTTCAAGGATGGCCAGATCCAGGCCACCCAGATCGGTGCGGTCGGCAAAGGCCAGCTGAGCCAGATGATCGACAAGGCCCTGGCCTGATCAAGCGGCAAGGTCCGGCGGCTGTCCGCCGCCGGCCCCTCCGGGCCTGCCATATGCCGGCCCAACAAGGTTTCCCGGCATCTTGCACCGCCACACTGGGCGGTGTTAGTGTCGCGACATCCGGCAGCATTCGCTTGCCGCACCCTCCGGTCGGGTTCTAGCCCGGACCCTTCCCAACCAGTTCGCCGCCCCGCAGGGCGCTCGCACATCCAAGCGAGAGGAATCAAGCACTTGTCCGAGAACACTCCTTCCGAAACCGGGAGCACCGACGCGCCCGTCGAGAAGCGCGTGCGCAAGCCGCGCGTTGCCAAGACCGTCGAAGCCAGCGACACCAGCGCTCCGGCAGCCTCCGCACCGGCCCAGCCGGCATTGCCCT
>NZ_BAZI01000411.1 GCF_001310775.1 Stenotrophomonas pictorum JCM 9942 | reverse complement strand
CGCGCAGCGCCTGCCGCGCCTGTGCATACAGTTCTTCCGGCGTCCACGGCAACGCAGCCTCGGCCGACAGCGCCAGCAACTCGGTGTGCCACTGCTCCCACTGACCGCGCACGCGGGCGAATGCGTCGCTGTCGACCCCCTCCAGCGCGAGCGCGTCAAGCTGGCGGAACTGCTCACCGGCGAATGCCAGCTCACGTGCCAGGTCTTTCTTCAGCTGCGCCAGACGGTCGCGGTCGCGGCCGGACAGTTCGTCCAGCTGGGCCTGCTCACCGTAGCCCTCGCTGCCCTGCAGACGCGCGTTGGCACGGGCCTGCTCCTCGCGCAGGGTGTCGCGTTCGACCCGGGTATCGGCCAGCTGACGGCGGGTATCGACGAGCGTGTTCTCCGCCTCGGCCAGCGCGCCTTCGGCCTGGTCCAGCTGCTCGCTGTACAGGTCGCGCGCGTATTCGGCCGCCAGCGCCCGCGCCGACGCGGCGCGCGTGGCCTGGCCGGCGATCTTCTCGTACTGCCGCTCCACGCCTTCGGCCGCGTCGATGCGCTGCTTGACCTGCTCGATCTTCTCCTTGATCAGGCGGAAGCTCTCCAGCAGCGCGCGGAAACGGGCGATGTCGGTGGGCCGGTCCTCGGCCACCAGCGTGCGCACGAACAGGTCCACGTCCTCCACGCGCTGCAGGTTCAGCGCATTGAGGAACGCCTTGCGGTAGGCGTTCAGATCCGGAGTGACCGACGGGCCGGCCCGCAGCCGCAGCAGCAGGTCGCGCAGGAAACGTTCGGCATTGGGATGCAGCTGCGGGGTTTCACCGGCCTCCTTGCAACGACGGGTGACGTGCTCGCGGAAGGTGTTCCACGCCAGCGGCAGCTCCTTGCCATTGACCCGTTCCAGATGCTCGTCCAGCTCCAGCGCCACACCCGGCAGCAGGTACAGGCCATGCACCCGGTGCTCGGGCTCATCGACCGAAGCACCCAGCGCGATGCCGGCGGTCAGCGGCTCACCGCTTGCGGTGTCACGGAACACCAGCGAGATGTAGGTCGTGGCGGTGCGCCGCTTGCGGCCTTCCTCGCCGGTGCGGAACACGCCCAGGCAATAGTCGCGGATGGTGCGCGCGCGGTGGCTGCCCCCGGCCTGGGCGTTGAAGCGGATACGGCTGCGGTCGCCGCCGAGCAGCACGATCTGCAACGCATCCAGCAGCGCGCTCTTGCCGGCGCCGTTGGGCGCGATGATCGCGCTGGTGGCATCCAGCTGCAGGCTCTGCGCTTCGAACAGGAAGAACTGGACCAGGTGGATGCGTTCAAGCTGCTGCATCGTCGTCCTCCGTCTCCACGCCGTCATCGTCGCGATTGTGCTGGTCCAGCCGCTGCAGCCACTGCTCGCCGACGATCTCCACGATCGCCGGACGCGTACGCAGGTGGAACGGCTGCGGATCATCGCCTTCCGATTCCACCAGCCGGCATACGCCCCAGCGTTTGAGGGTGCGTGCCAGGGCGCGCAGCGTGCCGGTGTCGGGCATCGCCCGGCCGGTCAGCGCCTGCCAGCTTTCCTGCAGCTCGGGCAGTTCCACCACCACCTCGCCGTGATCCTCGATCAGGCCCTGGCGCATGGCTTCGTCGTACCGCTGGCGCAGTACCAGCAGGGCCAGTGTTTCATCCAGCGTCACCGGCGTGCCTTCGCCATGCACCGGCAGCGCCACCACGTAGCGGTAATGCGCGTTGCGTTCCAGGCGGATGCCCAGCGGCTCAAGGGCGGCGACGAAATCGGGGTAGTGGTCTTCGACCAGGTGGTAGGCCACGCGGGTGCGCGTGTCGGCCGCGTACAGCACCTGCTCGGTGGCCAGACGATAGGCGGCGCGCTCGAAGTCCTGCACCGTGTAGGTGCCGTTGGACATCTGGCTCAGGGTGTTCCAGCTGCGTTTCATGCGGTTTCCGGAAGTTTGGCGCCGACCCGCACGATGCGGAAGCGCGGGCCGCGCAGGTAATTGTTGGTGTCGGTATCGCCGGTAGCGAGCAGTTCGACGCGGAAGCCGCGCAGCACCCGGCCGAGCGGGTCCTCGCGGCGCAGACCGCCGATGCGGTTGCCACGCAGGGCCAGCGTGAGCAGGGTCTGGTAGGCGCGCAGGTCCTCGATGCTGGCGATATCCAGCGCGTCCGAGTCGAGCACCGCGGCGCGTTGCAGATGGCGACCGACATAGCGCGCCATGTCCTCGGCGTTGACCAG
>NZ_BAZI01000410.1 GCF_001310775.1 Stenotrophomonas pictorum JCM 9942 | reverse complement strand
CAATGCCGAGGTCGCCGCCCGCTGCACCGCGGCCGGCCTGGGCAACGACTTCCGCCAGAAGACCGGTGACGGCGAACTGGCCACCACCTCCGGCGTACAGGCCGTGACCGACTTCACCTCCGGCTCCAACCCGGAGCTGAAGCCGGAAACCGCCAAGACCTGGACCGTGGGCCTGGTCTACAGCCCGGACTTCGTCTCCGGCCTGGACCTGAGCCTGGACTGGTGGAAGATCCGCATCGACAACGTGATCGTTGGCGAGTCGGCCACCGACATCCTCAACCAGTGCTACGTGCAGGGCATCACCTCGGCCTGCGACCGCTTCACCCGCTACACCTCGGGCACCAACAAGGGCCAGGTCAGCGGCATGAACCGTTCGTTGAACAACGCCGGTTACCAGGAAACCGCCGGCTACGACGTGGGCATCCGCTACCGCCTGCCGGAACTGGCGATCGGCCAGGTCTCGCTGCGCTGGAACACCACCTATGTGGACTACCTGGCGCGCAAGAGCGACAACGAAGCCACCACCCCGGTCGACCAGTACACCGGTTGGGGCGGCAACTTCCGCGTGCGTTCGAACCTGACCGCCGACTGGCAGTACGGTGATCTGGGCGTGAGCTGGACCACCCGCTACTACTCCAGCATGAAGGAGAAGTGCTCCTACGATCTGGACGGTGGCCCGGAGTGCAACCTGCCCGACTTCCAGTCGCCGTACACGGACATGCAGCCGAGCAAGCAGGTCGGTTCCAACACCTTCCACGACCTGCAGGTCCGTTATGCGCTGCCGTGGGACGGCACCGTGTCGCTGGGCGTGAACAACGTGTTCGAGCACGCAGGCCCGATCATGTACAGCGGTCCGAACAGCAGCTTCACCTACTACGGTGGCTTCGACATCGGCCGTTTCATCTACATGAAGTACCAGCAGCGCTTCTGATCCACCGCGCTGTGAGTTGACGGAGCGGCGCCCTGCGGGGCGCCGTTTCCGTTTCAGCGGTGGCGCAGGCCGCGATACCTCACGCCCGCGAACGTGCCCTGGTCGCGGCCCGCAGTCCGGCGAGCGCGAACACCGCCAGCCCCGCCCAGATCAGACCGAAACCGACCAGCTGGCGGTGCTCGAACGCCTCACGGAACACCAGCACGCCGACCAGGAACTGCAGGTGGGGGCGATGTACTGCAGCAGCCCGACCACCGACAGCGGGACCCGACGCACGCCATAGGCGAAGGCGATCAGCGGGATCGCACTGACCGCGCCGGCCAGCACCAGCAGCGCATCGTTGCCCCAGCCCCAGCCGGAGAGGAAGCCGCCGCCGTGGCCGCTCTCGGCCCAGAGCACGCAAACCAGCGCCGGCAGCACCATGAACAGGCTCTCCACACCCAGCCCGGCCACCGCCTCGACCGCCACCAGCTTGCGGATCAACCCGTACAGGCCGAAGGTGATCGACAAACCAATCGCGATCCACGGTGGCGCCCGCTTTGCCAGGTCAGCCAGGCCACGCCCAGCGCGGCCAGCGCCACCGCCAGCCACTGCAGCTTGCCCAGCCGCTCGCCCAGCACCACTACGCCCAGCACCACGCTCAGCAGCGGGTTGATGAAATAGCCCAGGCTGGTTTCCACCACGTGGCCGGCGTTTACCGCCCAGATGTACAGACTCCAGTTGGCACCGATCAGCAGGCTCGACAGGCCCAGCAGCCAGAACCGCCGTGGCGTGGCCCAGACCTCCCGCAACCAGCCCCAGCCACGCACCAGACCCAGACCGCCCACCAGCAGCACCGCGCTCCAGACAATGCGGTGGGCGATGATCTGGAACGAGGGCACGTCCTTAAGCAGATGCCAGTACAGCGGGAACAGGCCCCAGATCACAAACGCCAGGGTGACAGCGAGCAGGCCGTTGCGGTGGTCGCCGGTGGTGTTCATGCGCGGCGGATCCGGGCCAGGGTGATGACCACGACGCCGGCCAGGATCACCGCCATCGCACCGATATCGGCGCTGCTGAAACGCTCATGCGCGATCCACGCGCCCAGCGCCACGGCGATCACCGGATTGACGTAGGCATAGCTGCTGGCCAGCACCGGGCGCACGTTGTGCAGCAGCCACACATAGGCGGTGAAGGCGATGATCGAACCGAACACGGTCAGGTAGCCCACCGACAGCACGCCCTGCAGCGTGGGCAGCGCGTCGATCCGCTCGCCGCGCAGCAGGCCGCCGGCCACCAGGATCACG
>NZ_BAZI01000409.1 GCF_001310775.1 Stenotrophomonas pictorum JCM 9942 | reverse complement strand
GGTGCGGCCGGAAGCACCAGTGCCAGGCTCATAGACGATGCCGTGCGGGTTGTCGCGCGGATAGCTCATGTGGAATCCGAAGTCGCCGGCCCGTCTCTGCAGCCAGCTGAAGGCGGCGGTGTGTTCGAACGACTCCTCGGCCGCCGGCGCGTCCGGAGCGCTGATGTCCAGCGCGTTGCCGCCATGGTGTTCGCTGTAACCGGGCGCGGCATTGACGGTGAGGATCTGCGCCACGTCCAGGCCGCGCGCCAGCTTGCGTTCAAAAATGCCGAGCTGGTAGGCATGGCTGCGGTAGCCGGAGATCGCCTCCAGTGCGATGCCGTCAAGGGAGGCGGTGTGCTGCATGCGCTGCCAGGCACGGCTGGCGCCACGGGTCAGCCACAGTGGCCGGCGGTAGCGGTCGAATCCGGCCAGATGCAGGTGTGCCGGTTCGGCGATCAGCCACAGGCCGGTGTGGCTGGCGTAGCGGGTACTGTGCAGGCCGAGCTGGTCCAGGCGCTGCTGCAGCTGGTGCAGTGGAAGTTCGCCCTCCGGTGGCGGAACACGGGCCGGGGTTGCCAGTGTGGCATCCAGTGCCACCATTGCCGGTTCGATGCCGGGCTCCGCCTGCAGGCGGCTGACCAGCGGCATCAGCCATGCGGCAGTTGCACCGCCAGATAGCGGCCATCGCGCTTGCGGCGCAGCACGTGACTTGCCTGTGACAGCAGGCGGGCATCGTGGTTGCTGCGCGCCCGCAGCAGGCCACCGGGCCAGATCTCGATATCGGGCGTGTTGATCAGGAGGCGGGGGACATTGCGCATGGGGGCAGCTTAGGCGCGGGGCAGGTTGTCGGCCAGCCGTTTGAGTTCCTCCAGCAGGGCGCGCGGCTGCTCCGGGCTGAGCAGCACGCTGCTGCCATCGCGCAGGGGCAGCACCAGTACGCGGTGGTTGTCGGTGATCAGGCAGAAGCCCTTGCTGCCGTCCTTCATCCGGAAGTGGCCGGCGCGAAAGCCGGGCATCTGGAAACCGTTGGTTTTCAGGGCGGGTTTGAAGCCCGGGTTCTCGTCGAAGTCGACCACGCGGGCGCGGTCCAGTCGCATGGCACTGATCGGCACCTGCTTGCTGTACAGCGTGCTGGCGATCTTCAGCCGCCGGGCATCCAGCTGCAGATGACGCCGCCGGTAGGCCAGGGTCAAGCCGGCAGTGATCAGTGGCAGAACCAGCAACGGGCCCCAAGAGGCGAACGCGGCGGTGACGGGGGGCTTGCCTGCGAACAGCTGGATCAGCGGGTTGATGCAGATCACCAGCAGCACGGGACCCCACAGCCACAGCAGGGACGTCGCCGCCGGTGCGGCCAGCGGGATGGACTGCGCTGGAATCGATGGGGTCTGCGGTCTCATGGCCGGGTCTTGATCCACCGCGCGATGTCGCCGATCAGCACCTGCTCCACATGGCCGGGCCGGGAGTATTCCTCCAGTGAGCTTTTGCCTTCGCCGGTGATGCCCAGATGGTTGAGCGTGGGGTAATGCCGGAACTGGTAGCGCTCCCCTTGCAGCCCCTGGTTCCAACGCTGCCAGTCGGCATCGATCACCTGGAAGTCGCGGCCGCCCTGCAGCAGCAACACCGGCAGGGCGGTGCTGCGGGCATCGGCAACGGGGTCCACCTGTTCCAGTTGCTGCCAGAAGCGCCCGGGCAGGTTCATCAACGTGGCATCCGGATCGCCGCGGACGGTGGCGATCGCGGCTGTCAGCGCGTCCAGCTGCGCCTGTTCGGCAGTGCTGATGCTGCCGTCCAGCCCGGCCATGTAGCGGTTCTGTTCGGCCAGCAGATCGAGGATCGGCCGCGCCGGCGCGGCAAGCAGCACCAGCCCGGCGATCTTGCCGCTGGCGTTGGCGATGCGCCCGGCCAGCAGGCCGCCCTGGCTGTGGCCGAGCACATAGATGTGGTCGGGATCGATCCGCGGGCTGCCAGCCAGCGCCGCCACGGCGGCGACGGCATCGTCGGTGGTCTCATCATCGATGCTGAAAGCGCCGTTGAACTCCTGCGGTCGCGCATAAGTGCGTTTGTCGTAGCGCAGTACGGCGATCCCCTGCGCGGCCAGGCCGCGGGCGAGATCCAGGAACGGGCGGTTCGGGCCGATGGTCTCGTCGCGGTCCTGCGGGCCGGAGCCATGGACCAGTACCACCGCCGGGAACGGGCCCGGGCCCTTGGGCAGTGCCAGCGTGCCGGGCAGGGCGGCTTTG
>NZ_BAZI01000408.1 GCF_001310775.1 Stenotrophomonas pictorum JCM 9942 | reverse complement strand
TGCACCGGCGCGCTCCTGACCACTTCGCGCGCCCCCGACTCCAAGCGCACATTGATGGTCTTCTGCGGCACCATCACCAGCCCCGCGCCCGCCTGGCGCAGGGTCTGGCCGGCACTTCCCAGCACTTCCAGCACCTGCAACGCACTGATGATGGCGTCACCGGTCGTGGCCCGGTCCAGGCACAGGATATGTCCCGACGCCTCGCCCCCCAGCACGCCCTTGCCCTCGACCAGCGCCTGATGCACATAGCGATCACCGACATTGGCCCGCACGAACGGGATGTCCAGCCGTTCCAGCGCCTGCTGCAGCCCGTAATTGGTCATCAAGGTACCGACCACCGGCCCACGCAAACGACCGCTGGCCTGCCAGGCCTTGGCCAGGATATAGAGCAGGCCATCACCGTCCACGGCGGCGCCCGTATCGTCCACCATCAGCACACGGTCGCCGTCACCGTCGAAGGCGATGCCAGATCGGCCTCCACCTCGACAACCTTGCGCGCCAGGTTGTCGATATGGGTGGACCCCACCCCGTCATTGATGTTGATGCCGTTCGGCTCGGCACCGATGGCGATCACCTCGGCCCCCAGTTCACGGAACAGCAGCGGCGCGATGTGGTAGGTCGCGCCATGGGCGCAGTCCAGCACGATCCTGAGCCCGCGCAGGTAGAAATCGCGCGGCACGCTGACCTTGCAGAACTCGATATAGCGGCCGACCGCGTCGCGGGCACGCATTGCCTTGCCCAACCGGTCGGACTCAACCGTAGAAAATGGCGCCTCCAGTGCCGCTTCCAGCGCCAGCTCGGTGGCATCGTCGAGCTTCTCGCCTTCACCGGAGAAGAACTTGATGCCATTGTCGTGATGCGGATTGTGTGAGGCACTGATGACGATGCCGGCGTCGGCACCCAGCGTGTGGGCCAGAAACGCCACTGCCGGGGTCGGCATTGGCCCCAGCAGCTGCACATCGGCCCCCGCGGCTACCAGCCCGGACTCGAGCGCCGCCTCGAACATGTAGCCCGAGATGCGGGTGTCCTTGCCGATCACCACGGTCGGCCGGCGCCCGGTACGTTCGAGCAACACCCGCCCCAGCGCATTGCCCACACGCAGCACGAAATCAGCGGAAATGACGCCCTGGCCGACCCGGCCACGGATGCCGTCGGTGCCGAAATACTTGCGTGTTCTCATCAGGCCGCTTCGTCTTCGTTCTCAGGCTGTCGCATCATCATCGCCAGCAGCTCGGCCAGGCGGTCACGCATTTCGCGACGGTCGCAGATCTGGTCGATGGCGCCATGCTCGAGCAGGAATTCCGAGCGTTGGAAGCCTTCCGGCAGCTTCTCGCGGACGGTCTGCTCGATCACGCGCGGGCCGGCAAAGCCGATCAGTGCGTGCGGCTCGGCGATGTTGATATCGCCGAGCATCGCGAACGAGGCCGACACGCCCCCGGTGGTGGGATGGGTCAGCACCGAGATATACGGCAACCCCGCGTCACGCAGCTTGCCTAGCGCGGCCGAGGTCTTGGCCATCTGCATCAGCGAGAACAGGCCTTCCTGCATGCGCGCGCCGCCACTGGCGGAGAAACACACATACGGGCAACCCAGCTCAAGTGCGGTTTCCGCAGCCAGCGAGAAGCGCTCGCCGACCACCGACCCCATCGAACCGCCCATGAACGCGAAATCGAAGGACGAGGCCACCAGCGGGCGGCCCTTCAGCAGGCCGCGCATCGCCACCAGCGCGTCGTACTCGCCGGTGTTCTTCTGGCTGGCCTTGATGCGTTCGGCGTACTTCTTCTGGTCCTTGAACTTGAGCACGTCGGTCGGCCCGAGGCGGGCGGCGATCTCGGTGGTGCTGTCGGCATCAAACAACGAGGCCAGGCGCGCGCGGGCGCGGATGGCCATGTGATGGCCACACTTGGGGCAGACCTCGAGATTCTCTTCCAGTTCCGGGCGGTACAGGGCCGCGCCGCAGCTGCTGCATTTTTCCCACAGGCCCTCGGGGACGCTGCGTTTCTTGGAAGGCGTGTTGTCGGTACGGATGCCGGACGGCATCAACTTGCTGAGCCAACTCATGCGGGGTGACGGTTCCGTTCAGGGCGACCTTGCGGCCGCGACAGGGCCCACAGTCTAGCTCACCCCTGCGACGGTGGCGCCCCCCGCCTGCACACATCCGGCCTATGCCCGGACGACGCAAACCCTACCCCCGCGTACGTTTCACTCCTTACACGGGGCGCGGGCA
>NZ_BAZI01000407.1 GCF_001310775.1 Stenotrophomonas pictorum JCM 9942 | reverse complement strand
GACCTGCCGCGCATGGCCGGGCTGGAAGCGGCCGGCGTGCTGGTGGAAATCCTCAATGCCGACGGCACCATGGCGCGCCGCCCGGAGCTGGAGGTGTTCGCCCGCGAGCATGGCCTGAAGATCGGCTCGATCGCCGACCTGATCGCCTACCGGCTGGCCACCGAGCACACCGTCGAGCGCGTGGACGAGCGCGGCATCAGCACCGAGTTCGGCCCGTTCCAGCTGATCACCTACCGTGACCGGATCGCCCACGACCTGCATTTCGCGCTGGTCCGCGGCACCCCGGACAAGGCCACCCCGACCCTGGTGCGGGTGCAGGTGGAAAACCCGCTGGCCGATCTGCTGCACTGGCGGCGGGAGGACTTCGGCGTGGCCAATACCGACGCGCTGCGCGCGATCGATGCGGCCGGCAGCGGGGTGATGGTGGTGCTCTCGGCACCGCGCGATACCGATGCGCTGCTGGCCCGGATCCGCGCCCAGGATGAAACCGCAGGCAAGAGCAAGGATGTCGGCCAGTGGCGGCGCAATGGCGCCGGCGCGCAGATCCTGGCCGACCTTGGCCTGGGCAAGCTGCGGGTGCTGGGCACCCCGCGCCGGCAGATCGGACTGGCCGGATATGGCCTGGAAATCGTCGAAACCGTGCAGGTGCCGGTCCCGTAACGGCCGGCAAGCGGTACTGACGCGTTAAACTTACCCACCTTTTGGACCCCCGCACCCCATGAGCCACTACGAAGGCGACCTCCGCCCGGCCGGATCGGCCCGTTTTGCCATCATCGCCAGCCGCTGGAACGCCCGCATCACCGATGCGATGGTGGCCGGCGCGCGGCAGAGCCTGGCCGGCAACGGTATCGGCGAGGACGCCATCGATGTGGTGCGGGTGCCGGGCGCGTGGGAAGTCCCGCTGGTGGCCGCGCGGCTGGCCGCCGCCGGCCAGCATGCGGCGATCATCACACTGGGCTGTGTGATCCGCGGCGATACCCGCCACTACGAACACGTAGCCGACCGTTGTGCCGAGGGCCTGATGCGCACGCAGCTGGACTTTGGCGTACCGGTGCTCAATGGCGTGCTGGCGGTGGAGCGGGTGGAGGATGCCGAGGCGCGCGCCGGCGGCAGCCACGGCAACAAGGGGGAGGAAGTCGCTTTGGCGGCATTGGAAATGGTCAATCTTCTGGAACAGCTGCCATGAACAACAAGAACAACGGCAGGCCCGCCGGAAAGCCGGTCCGTCGCGACGGTATCGATCCGGTGCTGCGTTCGCGCGCACGCCGCCGCGCCCTGCAGGCGATCTACGCCTGGCAGATTTCCGGTGGCAACGCCGACTCGCTGCTGGCGCAGTTCGCGCACGAGCAGGCCCATGAAATCGCCGATCTGGCGTACTTCGAGAACCTGCTGCGTGGCGTGCTGGACAACCGCCGCGACATCGATGAGGCGCTGGCGCCGTTTGTCGACCGTGGGGTGGAAGAAGTCGATGCGATCGAACGTGCGGTGCTGCGCGTAGCGGCCTACGAGCTGCGCTACCGCCTGGACGTGCCGTACCGGGTGGTGATCAACGAGGCGATCGAAACCGCCAAGCGTTTCGGTTCCGAACACGGCCACACCTACGTCAACGGCGTGCTCGACCGTGCCGCGCTGGAATGGCGCAAGACCGAATCGGGCCAGTAAGCCGACGGCGGCGGTGCCGCCGTTTCACCCTGAACGCGCCGGGGCCGGCATCATCGGCACCGGCGTTGTCGTTTGCGGGAGTTGATGAAGTGAGCCTTGACGAGTTTGGCCTGATCGAGCGGATCGCCGCGCGTACCCGTGCGCGCGCGGACATCGCGCTGGGCATCGGCGATGACGCGGCGCTGCTGCAGCTGCCGCCCGGGCAGCAGCTGGTGGTGACCGCCGATACGCTCAACGCCGGCGTGCATTTCCCGCCCGAGACGCTGCCGGCCGATATCGGCTGGAAGGCGCTGGCGGTGAACCTGTCCGATCTGGCCGCGATGGGCGCGCAGCCGGCCTGGTGCACGCTGGCCCTGTCGCTGCCAGAGGCCGATCCGGATTGGATCGAGGCGTTTGCCGATGGCTTCTTCGCTCTGGCCGATGCCCATGGCATCGCCCTGATCGGCGGCGATACCACGCGCGGTCCGCTGTCGATCTCGATCACCGCGATGGGCTGGGTGCCGGCAGGCCAGGCGCTGCGGCGCGACGCTGCCCGGGTGGGCGACGATGTCTGGGTCAGTGGCCATCCCGGTGAGGCCGC
>NZ_BAZI01000406.1 GCF_001310775.1 Stenotrophomonas pictorum JCM 9942 | reverse complement strand
CCGCGACCGCTGGCACCAGCGCCGCCGCGCCCATGCCGTTCGGCTCATGCGCGCACGCGGCCATCACGACAGGATGGAAGGTCCTTCCTGATCGAGAACTGCGTGATGCGTGTACTGCAACTGGCGGCGTTGAGTGTGGCGTTGGTGACGGCCACGGGACTTGCCTCGGCCGCGCCGCGGGTGCCGGACACGGATGCACGCGGGGTGCGGATCAGCGAGGCGGCCTACCCGGGCACGATCCGGCTGGAAGTGGATGCCACCGCGCTGGGCCAGCGCGTGTTCAAGATCCGCCAGCAGGTGCCGGTGCGGGCCGGCCTGCAGCGCTTCCACTACCCTGCCTGGCTGCCCGGCAACCACGCCGCCAGCGGCGCGATCGAGAAGCTGGCCGGGCTGGTGATCACCGGCAACGGCCAGCGCCTGGACTGGGTGCGTGATCCGCTGGATGTGTTCACCTTCAACGTGCAGGTGCCCGAGGGCGTCACCGAACTGCACATGGACTACCAGTTCCTGAGTCCCACCGATCCGGCGCAGGGCCGCACGGTGATGACCCCGAACATGCTCAACCTGCAGTGGAACGCGATGCTGCTGTACCCGGCCGGGCATGCCGCGCACGCGATCACCTATGAAGCCAGTGCGCGCTATCCGCAGGGCTGGCAGGCGGCGTCCGCGCTGGAGGTGGCGCGCCGTGACGGCGACACGGTGCATTACGCGCCGGTCAATCTGGAAATCCTGATGGATTCGCCGGTGTTCGCCGGCCGCTACCACAAGACCTTCGATCTGGCCCCGGCCGGCACCCGCCCGGTGCGGCTGAACGTGTTCGCCGACCGCGCCAAGGATCTGGAGGCCAAGCCCGAGCACATCGACCAGCACCGCGCGCTGGTGACCCAGGCGCGCAAGCTGTTCGGCGCCGAGCACTACGACCACTACGATTTCCTGTTCGCGGTGACCAGCCAGCTCGGCGGCATCGGCCTGGAGCACCAGCGCTCCAGCGAGAACAGCGAGGACCGAGACTACTTCAGCGGCTGGGACGCCAAGCTCGGCAGCAGCGACCTGCTCGGCCACGAGTACACCCACTCGTGGGACGGCAAGTACCGGCGTCCGGCCGATCTGGCCACGCTGAACTACAACGTGCCGATGCAGGGCAGCCTGCTGTGGGTGTACGAGGGCCAGACCCAGTACTGGGGCAACGTGCTGACCGCGCGCTCGGGCATCCGCCCGCTGCAGGCCTCGCGCGATGCGCTGGCGATGGTGGCGGCCACCTACGCCGACAACCGTCCCGGCATGGCGTGGCGCTCGCTGGGCGATACCACCAACGATCCGGTGATCGCGCGGCGCAAGCCCAAGCCCTACCGCGGCTACCAGATGAGCGAGGACTACTACCAGGGCGGGCAGATGCTGTGGCTGGAAGCCGATGTGCGCATCCGCACGCTCAGCGGCGGCAAGCGCAGCCTGGACGATTTCGCCCGCGCGTTCTTCGGTAAGAACGACGGCCAGTGGCAGCGGCCGGACACCTACACCTTCGAGGACGTGGCCGCGACGCTGGAACAGGTGCAGCCCACCGGTGACTGGGCGCGGTTCCTGACCGAGCGCGTGGACGGCCGTCGTGGCCTGACCGATGGTCTCGAGGCGGCCGGCTGGAAGCTGGTCTACCAGGACACGCCCAGCGCCTACTTCAAGGCGATGATGAAGGGCCGCGGCGTCAACCTGATCTATTCGCTGGGCCTGAATGTGAGCCCGGCCGGGACGGTGACCGAAGTGCGCTGGGACAGCCCGGCGTTCAACGCCGGTATCGGCAGCGGCATGCAGCTGCTTGCGGTCAACGACCTGCAGTACAGCGCCGAGGAACTGGAAGGCGCGGTGCGCGCGGCCAAGGACGACACCGCGCCGATCCGCCTGCTGGTCAAGCAGATGGACGTGTACCGCACCTTCGAGATCGACTACCACGGCGGCCTGCGCTATCCGGTGCTGCAGCGGATCGAAGGCCGTCCCGATCACCTGACGCCGATCCTCAGCGCGAAGAAATGATCTCCGCGTAGTGCCGGGCAATGCCCGGCAGAGGGTGGATGGGAAGACCTTGTAGCCCGGGTAAGCGCAGCGCACCCGGGGCTCTACGCGAAAGGCTCCCGGGTGCGCTGCGCTTACCCGGGCTACGGCGAAGGCGTTTCAATGGACCGACGACGCTCCAGCCACCACAACAGGCTGGCGACCAGCACGAAGGCCAGCAGCCACGGCCAGCGCGGCCCGGGGACCGGCAC
>NZ_BAZI01000405.1 GCF_001310775.1 Stenotrophomonas pictorum JCM 9942 | reverse complement strand
CCCTGCCACCTGTCGCCGTCAGCGCGCCGCAGAGCCAACCCTCATCGCCGGCGGCGATTCTCAATGGCCAGGGCGCAGCCGTCCCCACCACCATTGCCACTGGCAAGCCGGGCCCCGTCCCGACCGCGCAAGCCGCTGCTGCGGCCGCACCGGAGGTGGCTGCCGCAACTGCGCCGCGCCCCGTGATGCCCAGCGATGCCTCGCGTATCCGCATGCAGCCGGGTATGCGCGCCCTGGTGGTGGCGATCGACCCCGGACATGGTGGCCAGGATCCCGGTGCGATCGGCCCGACCGGCAAGCGCGAGAAGGACGTGACCTTGGCCGTGGCGCGTGAACTGGCGCGGCAGGTCAATGCCACGCCCGGACTGCGCGCGTTCCTGACCCGCGATACCGACGTATTCATCCCGTTGCCGCACCGCGCCCAGCGGGCCCGTGCGGCCAAGGCCGACATCTTCATCTCGATCCACGCCGATGCGGCTGAAAACCGCTCGGCCACCGGGTCCTCGGTGTATGTGCTCTCCACCAAGGGCGCGTCCTCGCAGCGCGCCCGCTGGCTGGCGGACAAGGAAAACGCGGCCGACCTGATCGGCGGCGTCAGCCTCAACCGCACCGAAGGCACCCTGGCCAACGTGCTGCTGGATCTGGCCCAGAGTGGCAACATGAAGGCCTCCGAGGACGCGGGCAATCACGTGCTCAGTGGCCTCAAGCGCATCGGCAAAAACCACAAGCCGAACATCGAGCGGGCCAACTTCGCCGTGCTGCGGACCTCGGATATGCCGGCGATGCTGGTGGAAACGGCCTTCATCTCCAATCCGGATGAAGAGCGCCGGCTGATCGATCCGGCCTACCAGCGCAGTATCGCCAGCGCGGTGCTCGATGGCGTGCACACTTTCTTCAGTCGCCAACCGCCGCCGGGTACGCTGTTCGCCGCCCGCGCCCAGGCGGAAATGGATGCCTCCGCCGGCACCGTGGCCGGCGGCAGCAAGTAAGCCTTCGCCGGTGTCTGTTCAAACGGCTGCCCTCGGGCGGCCGTTTGCCGTTTAACGGCGCTGCCGACAGGGCTGCAAAGTCCGCTTGCGGCGCGGTGGGCTGGCCGGGCTCGGCTATCATCTGCGCATGCATGATGTCAGCCTGATTTCCTCCCGACTTCCCTCATCGACCTTGACTGTGGCGTGCGCTACCGGCGGTGCGGTATGAACTCGATCCGTCCGCTGCCGGAGATCCTGATCAACCAGATCGCCGCCGGCGAAGTGGTCGAACGGCCCGCATCGGTGGTCAAAGAACTGGTCGAGAACGCGCTCGACGCCGGTGCCACCCGCGTCGATATCGATCTTGAAGAAGGCGGGGTGCGCCTGATCCGCATCCGTGACAACGGCGGTGGCATTGCCGCCGAGCAGTTGCCGCTGGCGGTGTCGCGCCATGCCACCAGCAAGATCGCCAGCCTGGATGATCTAGAATCGGTGGCGACACTGGGTTTCCGCGGGGAGCGTTGCCATCGATCGCCTCGGTCAGCCGCTTCACCCTGGCCTCGCGGCGCGCCGCTGATGAGCATGGCGCCGCCTTGCAGATCGAAGGCGGCACGCTGGGTGAAGTGATGCCGCGTGCGCATGCGCCGGGCACCACCGTGGAGGTGCGCGAGCTGTTCTACAACGTGCCGGCACGGCGCAAGTTCCTGCGCGCCGAGCGCACCGAGCTGGGCCATATCGAAGAGTGGCTGCGTTCGCTGGCATTGGCGCGGCCGGATGTCGAGCTGCGGGTCTCGCACAACGGCAAGGCCTCGCGCCGCTACAAGCCCGGCGACCTGTATTCGGATGTCCGTCTCGCCGAGACACTGGGCGAGGATTTCGCCCGGCAGGCGTTGCGGGTGGACCACAGCGCCGCCGGCCTGCGCCTGCACGGCTGGATCGCCCAACCGCAGTATTCGCGCGCCAGTGCCGACCAGCAGTACCTGTACGTCAACGGTCGCCCGGTGCGCGACCGCAGCGTCAGCCATGGGGTGAAGATGGCCTATGGCGACGTGCTCTATCACGGCCGGCAGCCGGCGTATGTGCTGTTTCTGGAACTGGACCCGGCGCGGGTGGATGTCAATGTGCACCCGGCCAAGCACGAAGTGCGCTTCCGCGATGCGCGGCTGATCCACGATTTCGTCTATCGCACGCTCAAGGAGGCGCTGGCTGAAACCCGCGCGGGCATGGAACCTGGTGCGATCGCGCCGTCGCATCCGGCCGATGCGGTCGGGCAGGGGGCCGCGCCG
>NZ_BAZI01000404.1 GCF_001310775.1 Stenotrophomonas pictorum JCM 9942 | reverse complement strand
CCAGAACGCCTTCATCGCCGACTCCTCGGCGCTGCCCGAGCAGATCGTCAAGGACGCGATCGGCTCGGCCTTCACCTCCGCCGGCCAGCGCTGTTCGGCCGCGCGCGTGCTGTTCGTGCAGGACGATATCGCCGACAAGGTGATGACCATGCTGGCCGGCGCGATGGCCGAACTGAAGATCGGTGATCCCGGCCTGCTGTCCACCGACGTCGGTCCGGTCATCGATGCCGATGCGCTGCAGATCCTCACCGACCATGCCGCCCGCATGGACCGCGAAGCGCGCCTGATCGCCGCCGCGCCACTGTCCGAGGCCGCCGCACACGGCACCTTCTTCGCCCCGCGTGCCTATGAGCTGAAGGACCTGAACCAGCTGCACAAGGAGATCTTCGGACCAGTGCTGCACGTGATCCGCTGGAAGGCCGACCAGCTCGACGCGGTGATCGCGCAGATCAACGCCACCGGCTACGGCCTGACCCTGGGCGTGCATTCGCGCATCGACGAGACCGTCGAGCGCATCGCCAACGGCGTCCACGTCGGCAACGTCTACGTCAACCGCAACCAGATCGGGGCGGTGGTCGGCGTGCAGCCGTTCGGCGGCCAGGGCCTGTCCGGCACCGGCCCCAAGGCCGGCGGCCCGCACTACCTGCTGCGTTTTGCCACCGAGAAGACGGTGACGGTGAACACCACCGCCGCCGGCGGAAACGCCTCGCTGCTGACCCTGGGCGACTGAGTCGGCCGCAGCACGGAAGCAACGAAGAACCCCGCGAAAGCGGGGTTTTTTGTTGTCCATCCAGCTCCGCTCACAGGCACGCCCCAGGCCCCGGCGGTGGTCGATCGAACCGATCCGATCACTGGACCGCCGCGTATCGCCACGTATCGCCACGTATCGCCGCGGTAGCGCTGACGGCTGCTGCGGCCGAAGCCCGGCGTGTACTCCCGTTCCACGCGGCCCCCGCGAGCGGCGCAATCCGGGGGCGCGGTCCTTGAAGGTCTGCGGCCGCTGGTCGATTTCGACCTCCCGATCCTTGAAGTCGACCAAGGTGTCGTCACTGAAGCCCTCATCGTCGATCACCGGCCCGCTCTGGCCGACGTGGTGAGGGCGCGCTGCTGCCGTTGACGGCAACGGGCTGGCCCGCGAGGGGGGCGGAAAATCCCCCACAGGATCGAAGCAGCCGTCATTACCGGCCGGTGGGGGTCGCCGTCCCAGGCCGCGCTGCCGCAGCGGAGCGTCACCTGCAACATCCGGCCGTTCGATGCGCACACCCGGATCACCATGGCTCCGCCGTCGGAAGTGATCCCCATGCGGGCTCATCTGCGCACAGCGCGGGGGCGTTGTCGATCAGCACCTCCGCGATCGACAGCCCGCCTATCGTCCCGCCGGCGCGATGCTGGCCGTCCGTTCCGGCGGCCAAAAAAAAACCCGGGAGAATTTCTCCCGGGCTGCGTTCTACAGTGGCACACGGCTACGGCAAAGTGCGCCGCGCCACGCCCGATCAGAACTTGTAGTTGACCGATGCGGCGAGGATGTCGCCACCCACGTCGTACTTGCCCTTCAGCGTGCTGCCGGTGGCCGAGACGATGTTGATCGCCGGCTCATTGGTGAACAGGTGGGTATAGCCGAAATTGAACTCGGTCTTCTCCGACGGCGTCCAGCCCAGACCGAACGACAGCCACTTGCGGGTCACATCCGGCACCTTGACGTCACGGTGCGCATAGCTGGTCGGGGTTTCGTCATAGGCCACGCCACCACGCAGGGTGATGGTGTCAGACAGCTTGTACTCGGTACCGATCGAGCCGAAGGTGGTGTCGTTGTAACCGAATTCCAGCACGTTGTCGGGCTGGTTCGATGCGAAATCCACGGTCACCTTGTCGAACGACGGCTTCCATGCAGTGCGGGTCACATCGCCCATCACCGTCCAGCGGTCGTTGATCCGGTGGGTGACGCTGGCGGTCAGCGACGCCGGCAGGGTCAGGGTAGCCTTGCCGCTGGTCGGTACGAACAGACCGCTGCCCGGCATGCCGAGGGCGACCTGCACCGCCGGCGGCACATCGAACTTGCCCTTGCCGCCGGTGATCTTGTGCTCGACCTTGGAGCGGTAGCTCAGCGCGATATTGGTGTCTTCGCTCGGGCTGAAGGTACCGCCCAGCACGTAACCGACCGCATTGTTGTCACCTTCCAGCGAGGCGTAGCCATCGGCGCTGCCCGGGTAGAAGCCCTGCTGCGCCGCAGCGCCAGAGGCCTGGCGGGCGGCGTTGGCGGCCTGGGCCGGAG
>NZ_BAZI01000403.1 GCF_001310775.1 Stenotrophomonas pictorum JCM 9942 | reverse complement strand
TCCGGCCGGTGAGGCGCCCTAGCCGGCGTCCGGCAGGCCGAAAAACGCGCGGGTGGCCGCGGTAGCGTTGGCGGCGGTCAGCGCGACGTCCTCGCCGCGATCAAGCGCCAGCTCCTCCACGATATGCGACAGGAACATCGGCTCGTTGCGCCGGTCCTTGGGCATCGGCTTGAGGGTGCGTGGCAGCAGGTACGGCGCATCGGTTTCGATCATCAACCGCTGCGCCGGAATATGTTTGACCAGCTCGCGCAGATGCGCGCCACGGCGTTCGTCGCACAGCCAGCCGGTGATGCCGATGTACCAGTCCTGGTCCAGATAGTCGAACAGTTCCTGGCGCTCGCCGGTAAAGCAATGCACCACGCCGGGCCAAGCCGGCCGTCGAAGTTCTTCATCATCGCCATGAAATCGGCATGCGCATCGCGCTGGTGCAGGAACAGCGGTTTGTGATTCTCGCTGGCCAGCTGCAGCTGTCGTTCGAAGGCGTTGCGCTGCGCCGGACGCGGCGAGAAATCGCGGTTGTAATCCAGTCCACACTCGCCCACCGCCACCACTTCCGGATGGGCATGCAGCGCGCGCATCTCGGCATCGCATTCGTCGGTGTATTCCAGCGCGTGGTGCGGATGCACACCGGCGGTGGCGAACAGGATCCCGGGATGCTGCTGCGCCAGTTCCAGCGCCATCGGCGAATGCTCGCGGCTGGCGCCGGTGATTACCATCTGCACCACCCCGGCCTCGCGCGCCCGCGCCAGCACCGCATCGCGGTCGCGATCGAAGGAGTCGTGGGTGAGATTGGCGCCGATATCGATCAGTTGCATGGTGCGTTGAACATCCAGGGGGCGGCCATTCTACCGCCCCGGCCGCCCCCCGCCGGGGCGGGCCACCGGGCCATGCTAGATTCGCCCGCACGTTCCCAGGAGATCGTCGATGCGAAGCGCTGCCCTCGTGTTGTTGGCATTGTTGCTTGCTGCACCCGTGGCCTCCGCCGACGAGGTGGTCGCCTACCGCGGTGAAACGCCGATCCTGCGCTCGCAGCTTGCCGGCGACACGCCGGCGGTCGACCGGTTGTTCGAGCTGACGGTGGCACCGGCACTGAAGGACTATCTGACCGCGCACCGCGCGGACTGGGAGCCGGACGAAGCCACCCAGCAGCGCGCCGAGGCTGCGCTGCGGCGCTCCCTGGCCTGCCTGCCCTACGCCACCCCGGAGTACGACCTGCCAGGCGTCGCACGCTTTTCCGCCAATGCGTTGATCAGCGGCGTGCAGATGCAGCGCTTCATCCACCGCCGGTTCGGCGGGGGCCGCCTGCTCACGCCGAACCGGGGGGTGCCGCTGGTCGGGGCGCTGGCCTTCGACGCCAACAACCGCCTGGTCCGCCAGCTGGAACAGGACGGCGCGTTCCGCATTCTCGATCCCACCCTCCACGCGCAGGTGTTTGCCATCCTGGGCGATGCCGAGCAGGGCACACTGGTACCGGAAAGCGAGGCCGCGGCCCTGCTCGATCCGGACAAGGTATTCACCACCTGCCCACCGGCAAGCCCCACCCCGACCAGCTGAGCAGCGGCAACGCGGCGCACCAGCGCGTATTCTTGCGCGCCTATGAGCACCACAGATTTCCCGATTTCTCCGCTGCTGCCGCAGATCCGCGCGCAGCTCACCGCGCATGCGCGACTGGTGCTTGAAGCCCCGCCCGGCGCCGGCAAGACCACCCAGGTGCCACTGGCACTAAGGGATGCGCCGTGGCTGGAAGGGCGCAGGATCATCATGCTCGAACCGCGCCGCGTGGCCGCCCGCAGCGCCGCCACCTTCATGGCCCGCCAGCTCGGTGAGCCGGTCGGCGACACCGTCGGCTATCGCATCCGCTTCGAGAACAAGATTTCCGCGCGCACGCGGATCGAGGTTGTCACCGAAGGCATCCTGACCCGGATGCTGCAGGACGACCCGCTGCTGGAAGGCGTCGGCGCCCTGCTGTTCGATGAATTCCACGAGCGCCACCTGGCGGCCGATCTGGGCCTGGCGCTGGCGCTGGACGTGCAATCGCAGCTGCGCGAGGACCTGCGCATCGTGCTGATGTCGGCCACGCTCGACGGTGAACGGCTGGCCGGTTTTCTGGAGGCGCCACGCCTGTCCAGCGAGGGCCGCAGTTTCCCGGTGGTGGTGAGCCATTTTCCGGCCCGCCGCGACGAGGCGCTGGAAGCGCAGACCCGCCGCGCGGTGGAACAGGCGCTGAGGCAGCACCCCGGCGACGTGCTGGTGTTCCTGCCCGGCCAGCG
>NZ_BAZI01000402.1 GCF_001310775.1 Stenotrophomonas pictorum JCM 9942 | reverse complement strand
CGCCGCACAGCCCGACGCGATCGACGCGAGATCAAGGATCTGGGCATCGCCAACGAGCGCACCCAGAAGCGCTTCCGCGAACTGAGCGAGCGGGCCGCGGAGGTCGAGGCGCTGCGCCCGGCCGCCGAGCGTGGCCAGCAGTGGGAGGAGACCATCAAGTCCACCGGCGCGAATCCGGAGCAGATGGGCAACGCGCTGAACTACCTGGCCGCCATCAACTCGCGCGACCCGGCCGCCATGGGGCAGGCCTACGACTTCATGCAGCAGGAGATGGCGTGGCTGGCCAAGGAGCTGGGCCGGCCGGCACCGGGCTATGACCCGCTGACCGAGCATGCCGACTTGGCCAAGCAGGTGACCGATGGCGACATGACCCGCGCCGCGGCGGAGGAGCTGATCCGGACGCGCCGCGCCACGGCACTTCAGCAGGACAGCCAGCAGCGCCAGCGCCAGCAGGCCGAGCAGGAAGCCAGTGCAGAGCAGGCCCACCAGCAGGCGCTGCAGCAGGTCGGCGCCCTTGGCCAGCAGCTGCGTGCTGCTGATCCCCTGTTCGAAGCCAAGTTCAAGGCCATCCAGCCGATGGTCGCGGTGATCCAGAGCACCCTGCCGCCCCAGCAGTGGGCAGCGGCAATCCAGCAGGCTTATCTGGCAGCACCAGCACCGGTTGCAACGCCGCCGGCCCAGCGCCCGCCCGCTGCGGCACCGAACAATCCCGCCCGCGCCACCGGCGTTGACCTGAGCAAGGCGCCGACGAAGGAAAACGCATTTGACTTCGGCGTGGCCGCCGCCAAGGCACAGGGCCGGTAACCCCGTTGACTGGCATGCCGGCTGGCGCATATTGCGATCCAGCCGGCCAACGCCGGCATCGCGAGTGACGTAAGCCGGGTTCGCCGCCGGTAGCGCTGAAACGAGAGTCGCGCCCTCGGAACGCGAGAGACCACGCCCACACGGGCTCCTCTTTCCCTCCGAGGTGCGATATGCCTTTGACTCCCGCCCAGTTGGCCTCCGGCGCCAACTACCAGATGCAGTCCTATGCGACTGACGACCCGATTGATCAGTTCACCAGTGAGCGCCCGACGGCGAAGTGGCTGATCGACAACAAGATCGAAACCGTCTTCGGTAATGGCATCTTCAACGAGAAGGTGCGCTTCACCAACGACAGCAACTACCAGAACTATTCCGGCGATGACCAGGTCACGTTCAACCGGAAGGACACCGTGCGCCCGGCCCCGTATCAGCACTACGAGGCGCACGACGGCTTCAGCCTCAACGAGACCGAGCTGGCCAACAACGGCATCATCCTGACCGACGACAAATCGGCTCAGATGACCGATGCCGAGAAGATTCAGATCGTGGACAAGCTCCAGGAGGGCTGGACCACGCTGAAGGACGGCTTCCAGGAGAACTGGGATCTCGAGATCCACCTGGATGGCTCGGCCAACCCGAAGGCGGTGCCGGGCTTGGACGCGCTGGTCAGCACCACGCCGGACGTTGGCGTGATCGGTGGCCTTGATGCCGCCAATGCCGCCTGGTGGCGCAACTGGGCCCTGATGGGTATCAGCACCGCCACCGCAGGCAACCTGGTTGCGCAGCTGGAGAAGCTGTGGCGCCAGACCATCACCTACGGCAAGTTGGGCGCGCCGAACTACATTCCGGTCGGCTCGGATATGTACGACGCGCTGCTGGCTGACGCACTGAAGGTGATCGGGCGGCAGATCAACATGGGTGGCACCTCCACCGGTGGCGTGACCGTGGACCCGAGCACCAAGGCGCTGGCCTTCAAGGGCGTGCCGGTGGTGTGGGATCCGACCTTCGATGCGCTGGACGAGGAGCTGGGGCCGATCACCCACCCGTGGAAGAAGCGCGGCTACTTCCTCAACAGCAAGGCCATCCGCCTGCGCCCGGTCAAGGGCCGCTGGATGATCCGCCGCACCCCGCCGCGCGTGTACGACCGCTACACGTACTACTTCGGCCTGACGGCGGACTACGGCCTGACCTGCCGCAAGCGCAACTCGAACGCGGTTTTCAGCATCGCCTGATCACCCCCAATGTGCCGGCGGGGTGAGCCTCGCCGGTCAGGAGAAAGAAATGCCGAACACGAAAACCATCGCGGGCAGCGCCATCGTTGCCCTGGACAAGACGCCGCTACTGGGTGGCGAAGGCCGCGAGGGCTTGGCCCATCTCGGCGGCAATGCCTCGGTCACCACCGGCGTACTGCTGCAGGGCCACCCGGGCCTGGCCAGCGGTGCCACCCCAGCGGCCGGTGACGCCGGCTGG
>NZ_BAZI01000401.1 GCF_001310775.1 Stenotrophomonas pictorum JCM 9942 | reverse complement strand
CGCGACGGCGGTCTGCGGGATCTGAGCTCGCCGCAGGGCTGAAGGCGGCGCGCGAAAAACTCGAGCAGGCGCTGCGCATCGCGCCGCCGGGGGATCCGACCGTGGCGATATTGCGGCAGCGGATCGATCTGGTCGCGCACTACGGCAGTTTCCGTCCCGGGCAGGTGTTTTCCGATGCCTTGCAGGGAGGCGGACGCGGGCCGCAGATGATCGTGGTTCCGCATGGGGGCTTCCAGATGGGCGCGGGCGATGCCGAACCGGGCGCCAGCGATGCCGAACGTCCGCAGCATTACGTGCGCTTTGATCGCGGCTTTGCCCTGTCGATCACCGAAGTGACCGTGGCCGAATTCGGCCGCTTCGTCGAGGCGGCCAAGGCGCGCCCGCGGGCCACCCGGCGCGGCCATTCGGTGGTCTATGACGAGCGCAGCGGCAATTTTGTCCGACGCAGTGGCGTGGACTGGCGTTCGGACTACAACGGTGCGCCGGCCAAGCCTGGCAACCCGGTGATGCATGTCAGCGTGCGCGACGCCGAGGCTTACGCCGCGTGGCTGTCCGAACAGACCGGGCGCTATTACCGCTTGCCCAGTGAGGCCGAATTCGAGTATGCGCTGCGGGCCGGAACCAGCGGCCGTTACCCGTGGGGTAATGCCGGGGTGCCGCCGCCGTTGTCGGGCAACTTCACCGGCAGCGAGGATGTTTCGCCCAGCGGACGCCACTGGAACAACGCCTTCGTCGGCTATGGCGACGGTTTCTGGGGGGCGGCGCCGACAGCCAGCTTCCAGCCCAATGGCTGGGGATTGCACGACATGGCCGGAAATCTCAGTGAATGGGTGGCCGACTGCTGGCACGCCAGCTACCGCCGTGCGCCAGCCGACGGTGCGGCCTGGTACAACCCCGCTGCCGGCAAAGGGTGATCCGCGGTGGCAACTGGGCCAATGCGCCGGAACAGACGCGGGCGGCATGGCGGCAGTCGCAGGATTCGGATGTGACCTCGGCCCGGATCGGCTTCCGGCTGGTGCGCGGCATTTGACGTGGCCGGTGCGGTGGGGCGGGTTACCATCGGCCCCGACCAACCGCTCCTCACGGGAACTTCCACATGCGACAGGATCCTTTCGGCAGTCAGGGCAACCGCCGGCAGCGCCGCGGTGGCGGGCTGTTCGGCAATATCCGCTGGGTGGTGCTGCTGGGTTTTGCCATCTATGGCGGCTGCTATTACCTGGGCAACCGCTCGGTTGATCCGTACACCGGCGAGAAGGTACTGATCGACAGCACGCTCGATGCCTGCCAGGAAAAGGCGCTGGGCCTGCAGGCCTACCAGGAGATCCTGTCGCAGGAGCGGCCGGTCGATCCGAACGCGCAGATCTCCCAGCAGGTGCGGGAAATCGCCCGGCGCCTGATCGCCAAGGTGGATGTGGTGGAAACCGCGCTGGCGCAGGAGCACGGCCTGCAGCCGCAGCACTTCGCGCGCGATTTCGACTGGGAAGTGAACGTGCTGCAGTCCGACCAGGCCAATGCGTTCTGCCTGCCGGGTGGCAAGATGGCCGTATATACGGGGCTGATTCCGGTGGCGCAGAACAGCGACGCGCTGGCGGTGGTGATGGGCCACGAGATCGCCCACGCGCTGCTGCGCCACGGTGCCCAGCGGATGGCCCAGCAGAAGCTGACCCAGATCGGCCAGATGGCCGGTGCGGCCAGCGGCATGGACGCGCAACAGCAGCAGATGATGATGTCGGCGATGGGCTACGGCTATCTGCTGCCGTACGCGCGTTCGCATGAAACCCAGGCCGATGAGGTCGGGCTGATGCTGGCGGCGGCGGCCTGCTTCAACCCCGAAGAGGCGGTGCCGTTGTGGGAGCGCATGGGCCAGGCCAGTGGCGGGCAGGCACCGCCGGAATTCTCCTCCACCCACCCCAATCCCGGCACCCGTATCCAGAACCTGGGTGCGCTGATGCCCAAGGCGATGGCCTATCGCCAGCAGTTCTGCAGCGAAGAGCGCGCGGTGCGGCAGTAAGTCCGGTTCGCCGCCGCGCAATGCAGAACGCCGGGCTGCAATGCCGGCGTTCCGTGTTTCGGCACCGCGCGGCGGGCTCAGTGGTTGCTGTTGCCGGATTCCACGCGCAAAGGCACGTGGCCGTCGGCCAGGCGGGCCTGCACACGGTCCCCGGGCTGGAGCTGATCGACACTGCGCACCAGTGCGCCATCGTCGCTGCGGGTGAGGATCGAATAGCCCCGGGCCACGGTGGCCAGTGGGCTGACCCGCCTCCAGTGAGCGGGCGATGCCGCGCAGACGCAGCGCATCAC
>NZ_BAZI01000400.1 GCF_001310775.1 Stenotrophomonas pictorum JCM 9942 | reverse complement strand
TGGATGCGCGGCGTGGATTGCGTGCAACTGCCCACCACCCTGCTGGCGATGGTCGATTCCTCGGTCGGCGGCAAGACCGCGGTGGATATCGCCCAGGGCAAGAACCTGGTCGGGGCCTTCCATCCGCCGCGCGCGGTGATCGCCGATACCGCCGTGCTGCGCAGCCTGCCGCTGCGCGAGCTGCGTGCCGGGTTGGCCGAAGTGATCAAGTACGGTGCGATCCGTGACCTGGAGTTCTTCCAGTGGCTGCAGAGCGAGCGCGACGCACTACTGGCCGGCGAGGACGCCGCGCTGGCGCAGGCCATCGCCCGCAGCTGCGAACACAAAGCGCAGATCGTCGAACGTGATCCGCTGGAAAAGGGCGAGCGCGCCCTGCTCAACCTCGGTCACACCTTCGGCCATGCCATCGAGACCGCACAGGGCTATGGCGCACCGGGCAACAACAACCTCAACCATGGCGAAGCGTGGCCGTGGGCATGGTGCTGGCCGCGCGCCTGTCGGCGGCACTGGGCATGGCCGAGGCGGCCGACACCGACCGCCTGCGCGAACTGCTGCTGTCCTATGGCCTGCCGGTGGACATCCCCGCCGGGCTGGCGCCGGAAACGCTGCTGGCCCATATGCGGCTGGACAAGAAGAACATCGCCGGCCGCCTGCGGCTGGTGCTGTGGCGGGGCATCGGCCGGGCCGAAGTGGTGCCGGATGTGGACGAAGCCGCGGTGCTGGCGATCCTCCAGCCGGGCTGAGCCCATCCGGCAACGGGCAGCGGACACCGACGAACGGGCCCCAGACCCTGCGCCGTGGGCGGGCGCTCCTGCGGTGGCGGACAACCGCCCCCGCTGCGGCTGAAATCCGCCGCAGCGGCTACAATCGGCGGCATGCGTGTCCTCCTGCAACAGCCGCCCAGCGGCAACGAAGCCCCCCGCTATGTCCAGCTGTCCCTGGTGGCCGACCTGCTCGGCGGCTGGGAACTGCTGCGTGAAAGCGGCCAGATCGGCGGCCGCGTGCAATTGCGCCGCGAACTTTTCCTGCAGCAGGACGACGCCCTGCAAGCCTTCGAGAAGGCACGCGATGCGCAGCTCAAGCGCGGCTTCCAGCTGATGTTCGCCAGCGGCCAGCCACAACCCTGATCCCGCATCCCCACAGGACGCCCCGCGCGTTCATGCGTCTACCTTTATCCAGGAGTTCATGTGACCAGCCCACTTCGCAACGACCGCTTCCTGCGCGCCCTGCGCCGCGAGCCTGTGGACTGCACCCCCGTCTGGCTGATGCGCCAGGCCGGCCGTTACCTGCCGGAATACCGCGCCACCCGCGCCCGCGCCGGCAGCTTCCTGGCCATGGCCAAGAACCCGGACATCGCCTGCGAAGTCACCCTGCAGCCGCTGGAGCGCTTCGATCTGGACGCGGCGATCCTGTTCTCCGACATCCTCACCATCCCCGATGCGATGGGTCTGGAGCTGTATTTCGTCGACGGTGAAGGCCCCAAGTTCCGCCATCCGGTGCGCAGCGTGGCCGACATCGCCAAACTGGCGGTGCCGGACATGGAAACCGAGCTGCGCTATGTGATGGACGCGGTGCGGGTGATCCGCCGCCAGCTGGACGGCAAGGTGCCGCTGATCGGCTTTTCCGGCAGCCCGTGGACGCTGGCCTGCTACATGGTCGAAGGCGGCGGCAGCAAGGATTACGCGCGCATCAAGGCGCTGGCCCTGAACGAACCCCAGGCCCTGCACCAGCTGCTGGGCGTGGTCACCGACGCGGTGATCGCCTACCTGTCGGCTCAGCGCCTGGCCGGTGCGCAGGCGCTGCAGGTGTTCGACACCTGGGGCGGCGTATTGAGCCCGGCGATGTACCGCGAGTTCTCGCTGCCCTACCTTACCCGGATCGCGCACGAGCTGGACCGCGGCCAGGGGGCCGATCGCGCGCCGCTGATCCTGTTCGGCAAGGGCAACGGCCAGCACCTGGAAGCACTGGCCGCCAGCGGCACCGATGCGGTGGGCGTGGACTGGACCACCGAGCTGGGCGATGCGGTGCGCCGCACCGGCGGCCGGGTCGCGCTGCAGGGCAACCTGGACCCGGCCACGCTGTATGGCTCGCCCGAGGCGATCCGCCGCGAAGTGGGCGTGGTGCTGGACAGCTACCGTGACGGCAACGGCGGCTCACGCGAAGGCCATGTGTTCAACCTCGGCCACGGCATGTCGCCGGACATGAATCCCGAGCACGTCGCCGTGCTGGTGGATGCCGTCCACAGCCACAGCCGCCGCTGACATGCCTCTGCCCGCCACCGCGCTGATCCTGCTCCTGGTCAC
>NZ_BAZI01000399.1 GCF_001310775.1 Stenotrophomonas pictorum JCM 9942 | reverse complement strand
CCGCGCGAACCGGCGCTCATCGAGCATGCCCATGGTGAAGTTGGCGGTGCCCGGCTTGCGTCCCTGATCGGCGGTGAAGCCCCCCGGGAACTCATAGCTGAACTGCACCACCGGGATGTCATGGCGCTCGGCCAGCACCACCCGGGTGCCGTTCTTCAGCGTGGCGCGCTGCAACTGCGGGAACTTCAGCTCGGGGAAGCTCGTGGTCTGCGGCACGCCGGCGCTGCGGTCGACCTGGCTGGGCAGTGCCGTGTACTTCGGGTCCACCGCCGGCACGTTGAACGGCGCCGGCTTGCCCGAGGGCAGTTCCTCCAGCGCCACCCGCGCGCCCGGCGTGACCACCAGGGTGTGGTCGCCCACGCCCAGCCACTTCGCGCCAACCGCCTTCAGGTCTCCGGCGGTGGCCTTGTCGATGTTGGCCAGCGAGGTGCGGAAGCAGCCCGGATCGCCTTCGTACACGGTGCATTCGGCCAGCGCGTCGGCCTTGCCGCCGAAGCCGCCGATCCGCTCGATCCCGCGCACGAAACCCGAACGCGACTGCACCTTGGCGCGCTCCAGTTCATCGGCGCTCGGGCCTTCGGCGATCAGGCGCTTGAGTTCCTCATCGATGGCCGCCTCCACCCTGGCCGGGTCCACGCCCTGCTTGACGGTGGCCATGATCAGGAAGTTGGACCCCAGCTGCGAGGCGTCGGCCATCGCGGTGATGTTGTCCACCAGCTTGTCGTTGTGCAGCAGGCGCTGGTCCAGCCGCGAGGACTTGGCCCCGCCCAGCACATAGGCCAGCAGCCCGAGCTGGTCGATATCGGCCGTGCCCAGCTGCGCCACATTCCAGGCGCGGTAGATGCGTGCCTGCGGCACCTTGTCGGTCATCACCTCGCGGGTGCTGGCCGGACGCTGCGCCACATCCACCTTCGGCTGGGCCATGCTCGGACCGGCCGGGATATCGCCGAAGTACCGGGCGACTTTCTCTTTGGCGGTGGCCACATCGATATCGCCGGCCAGCACCAGCACCGCGTTGTTCGGGCCGTACCAGGTGCGGAACCAGGTCTTCACGTCATCGAGCGAGGCGGCATTGAGATCGTTCATCGAACCGATCACGCCGTGGTGGTACGGATGCCCGGCCGGATACAGCGCGCGGGTCAGCTTGTCCCACACCTGGCCATAGGGCTGGTTTTCGCCCTGGCGCTTCTCGTTCTGCACCACGCCGCGCTGTTCATCGAGTGCGGCCTGGTCGATCGCACCGAGCAGATGGCCCATGCGGTCGGACTCCATCCACAGCGCCATGTCCAGCGCGGTGGTCGGCACGTTCTGGAAATAGTTGGTGCGGTCGGTATTGGTGGTGCCGTTCTGGTCGGTGGCGCCGACCTGCTTGAACGGTTCGAAAAACTCGCCGCTGTGGTTCTCGCTGCCCTGGAACATCAGGTGCTCGAACAGGTGCGCAAAACCGGTGCGGCCGGACGGCTCGTCCTTGGCACCGACGTGGTACCAGATGTTCACCGCCACGATCGGCGCTTTGCGATCGGTGTGCACCACCACGCGCAGGCCGTTGGGCAGGGTGAACTGTTCGTACGGGATATCCACCGCCGGGGCCGCGACCGGCGCGGGCTTGGCTTCGGCGACCAGAGGCGCGCCGACGAATCCTCCGAGGGCGGCGCTCAACGCCAGGGTGAGCAGGGCGGTGCGGGGAACAGCTGCGTTCATTCCTCTTTCCTTGGGCATGAATGTGAGTGCTGATGCTAACCGGGCCCCGCCGTCGCCACACCGCCCATCCGTCATAGCGGCGTTTCCCGGCTACCGCGTCCGCGGTGGACACCCCGGCACGGCCAGTGTCCGGACAACGGACACCGTGCACCCACAAGAAACCAAGCCATATCAATGAGATGCAGTTGGCATGCAGCCTGCTCTGTTCTCACTGCAGCGCAGCCAGCCCCGAAGCAAACCTGAGCAAACGCTGAACCAGACATCGGAAAGCAAGAAATTTCTTGCAGCACGAGGAGTGGTGTACTACATTACTACCACACCACTGCTCACACACACCAAACAGGTCCTGCCATGAACACCAAGTCCATCGCCATTGCCATCGCCCTTGCCGCCGGCACCGCGTTTGCCGCTTCGGTCCAGGCTTCCGACATCCCCACCCTGGAAACCGTGCAGGTGCGTCCCAGCGCCGACCAGCTGGCCCAGGCCGAACACGAGCGCACCAGCGCCATTCCCACCCTGAGCGCGGTGCAGGTCCGCCCGACCGCCGGGCAGATCGTCGAACGCAATGCCGAACTGGCCGCCGCCCGGCCGGTGGTGACGCTGGCCG
>NZ_BAZI01000398.1 GCF_001310775.1 Stenotrophomonas pictorum JCM 9942 | reverse complement strand
CCCGACGTCTCGGTCGCCGCCACCGCCGGCCCCGCCCGGCGCAGCCGGGCCCGTACCCGCGCCACCAGTTCACGCGGCGAGAACGGCTTGGCCACGTAGTCATCGGCGCCCAGCTCCAGCCCCAGCACCCGGTCGAACTCGTCATTGCGCGCGGTCAGGAAGATCACCGGCACCTGGCTGAAGGTGCGCAGCTGACGGCACACCTCGAAGCCGCCGATATCCGGCAGCCCCACATCCAGCACCACCACGTCGGCCTCGCCAGCCCGCAGCTGCGCCAGTGCCTCCCGCCCCAGCGTGCAGTGACTGGCCAGATAGCCCTCGCTGTGCAGGGCATATAACAATGTATCGGCGATGGCAGCCTCGTCTTCGACGACGAGGACCCGGGCAGGCTGGTCGGACATGTGCCCAGCATAGCCGCCACCTCCCCCGCGCCGTACACTTCGCCGATGAATTACCGCCACGCCTTCCATGCCGGCAACCATGCCGACGTGCTCAAACACATCACGCTGCTTGCGCTGATCGATTCCTTCAAGCGCAAGGACAGCCCGTTCTTCGTGCTGGACACCCATGCCGGGCGCGGCCGCTATCTGCTGTCCAGCGAGGAAAGCCGCAAGACCGCCGAGATCGACGATGGCGTAATGAAGCTGATGGCCCAGCCCACGCTGCCCGACGTGGTCGAGCGCTATCTGAAAGCGGTGCAGGCCGACAACCCGGTCGGCGCGCTGATCACCTACCCCGGCTCACCGCTGCTCACCGCCCAGGCCCTGCGTCCGCAGGACCGTCTGGCCGCCTGCGAGCTGCAGGAAGAGGAGGCCGCCGCGCTCAAGGCGCTGTTCGCCCGCGACAGCCGCGTCGGCGTGCACCCCGGCGATGGCTACGCGCAGATCCGCTCGCTGCTGCCGCCCAAGGTCAATGGTGTGAAGATCGGGCGCGGGCTGGTCCTGATCGATCCGCCCTACGAGGCCCAGGACGCCGAATACCCGCGTATCCTGGCGGCATTGAGCGAAACCCTGGCCCGCTGGCCGCAGGCCACCTGCGCGGTCTGGTTTCCGATCAAGCAGCGCCGCAGCATCCTGCATTTCTTCCGCAAAGCCGCCGCGTTGCCGATCAAATCGGCGCTGCTGGCCGAATTCCTGGTGCGTCCGGACGACTCGCCGCTGCGTCTGAACGGCAGCGGTATGCTGCTGCTCAATCCGCCGTGGCAGTTCGACCGGGTGCTGGCGCCGGCGATGCCGGTGCTGAAGAAACATCTGGGCGAACCAGGGGCCTCGACCCGTCTGGAGTGGCTCAAAACGGCCGAGTAGGCAACGGCCGTTCCCGGCCATGACCCCGCGTTCAACAATGTTCACAGAATTTCGCACGACCGGTGCCAGAATCAGCGGACTTTCGAGGAAACGTAGTCATGGCGACCCGCAACCGCATGCCCCCGTGGCATGAAAACTTCAAAGCCCCCAGTGGCCGGGAACTGCTGATCCGCCCCATCCGGCCGGAAGACGGCCCGCCGCTGCAGGGGGCATTTGAGCTGTTTGGACCGGAGGAAGTGCGTGACCGGTTCCTGCAGTCGGTCGAATCCCTTTCCGACGAAACCGCCCAGCGCCTGACCCACCCCAATCCCAAGACCGAGATCTCGCTGGTCGCCGCCGAACCGCTGCCGCCCGGCGAAGCGGTGGTCGGCGCGGTGGCGCGGGCCTCGATCATTCCCGGCACCCGGGATGCCGAGTACGCGATCCTGGTCAGCCGCTTCCTCGCCGGCCAGGGCCTGGGCCGCCAGCTGATGCGCAAGCTGGTGAAGTGGGCGCGCGGCAAGTATCTGGACCGCATGTACGGCGATATCGCCCAGGACAACGAGCCGATGCAGCAGCTGGCCGCCTCGCTGGGCTTCAAGCAGGTGCCGCATCCCACCGGCGCCCCGGGACTGGTGCGGATGGTGCTGGAACTAGCCAACTGAGGCGCTTCAACCTCCTTGCAGACAACAGGCGCTCCCACAAGGGGCGCCTTTTTTCATGACGCACATCCCTGTGCGTCACCGTTGGCGGCTTTGCCGTGAAAAACGGCGATCCTGCCGTTTTTTCATGACGCATATCCACGTGCCTCACCGTTCGGCAGCCTCGCCGCGAAAACGGCGGTCCTGCCGTTTTTCCCAACCCTCCTCCGTCTCCGCTCCCCTTCCGCAGCGTTGCCCTGCAAAACCGCGGTGCTGCTGTTTTGCGGAGGGGATAGTCCGTTTCCCCCCTGCAGCGGCCGGCAGATCGCATCTGGTAAAATTCGCGGTCCATGTCGTCCATCAAATTCCCCTCTCCGCCGCTGCCGCGTAGCGGCCAGCTCCGCGCCTGGTGGCGCGCCCCGGCTTCCG
>NZ_BAZI01000397.1 GCF_001310775.1 Stenotrophomonas pictorum JCM 9942 | reverse complement strand
AGCTGCGCGGGGTCGAGCTTGCGCGCGGTGGCGATGTCGGCCAGGTAGCGCTGCCACACGTCGTTCATCCAGAACAGGTCCGCTTCCTTGGCCTGCGGCGAGGCGGCATCGAGTACATAGGGTTCGGCGGCGGACTTGAACTGGCCGACCTTGAACAGGTGCACGTCCACGCCCAGCTTGTCCTGCAGGCCGGTGCGGAAGTACTGGCGGTAGCGGCCCAGGCCTTCCAGCAGCAGCCCGCCCATCGGGTCCAGATAGATCTCGTCGGCCTGCGCGGCCAGCAGGTACTGCGACTGGTTCAGGTTTTCGCTGAAGGCCACCACCTGCTTGTTGGCTGCACGCAGCTCCTGCAGCGCCGCGGCCACCTCGCGCATCGAGGCGAAGCCGCTGGGCTGGAGCTTGTCCAGATTCAGCACCACCCGCTCGATCTTCTTGTCGTCCCTGGCCGCCTCGATGCCGCGGATCAGGTCACGCAGCTGGATCTCCTCGGCGCCGGTATCGCCCAGCGCCTTGCCCAGCGCGCGGCTGACCGGATCGGTGCTGTACTGCTCCACCAGCCGGCCCTCGGGGGCGATCACCAGCGTGGTGCGTTCGTGCAGCACCTTGGCCGAAGACGCGCTCATGCCCAGCGCCGCCACGAACACCATCAGCACCAGCAACAGCAGACCGAAGAACACCAGGTTGAGGATCAACCGGCGGGTGAAATTCATCACATCCCACAGCCCGATGAAGAAGCTGGCGATGGGGTTGCGACGCGGAATCGGGGGGGGATTCATGAACGCTCCAGAGGGGCTTGTTGCAAAGCAGGATACCCACAACCGGCGGCGCCGGGCATGGGCTTCAAGTCAGGGTGCCGCACGGACGAGCAGCCGCCGGCTGCTGATCCGCAGCCGCCAGCCCAGCAGCAGCGCGGCCACGGTCAAACCGATAATCAAGCCGACCCACATGCCCTGCGGACCCCAGCCCAGACCCAGGCCCAGGCCGGCACCGACCGGCATGCCCACGCCCCAGTAGGCGAACATGGCGATGAACATCGGCACCCGGGTGTCCTTCAAGCCGCGCAGCGCGCCGGCCGAGAGCACCTGGATGCCATCGGGGATCTGGAACGTTGCCGCGTACAGCAGCAAGGTCGACGCCAAGGCCGCCACCGCCAGGTCGTCGGTATACAGGCCCACCACCGCGTCATGGCCAAGCAGCAGGGCGCTGATCGACACCAGCTGGGTCACCAGCACGATGGCGTAGCCGGCCCAGGTGGCCCGGCGCACCCCCAGCGGATCATTGCTGCCCACCGCATGGCCGACCCGCACCGTGGTGGCCTCGGCCACCCCCATCGGAATCATGAAGCACAGCTGCGCCACGTTGATCGCGATCTGGTGGGCGCTGGCCTCGGTGGCGCCGATGCGGCCGATCAGCAGCGCGGTGATGATGAACAGACCGCCTTCCATCAACACGGTGATGCCGATCGGCAGACCGGTACGCAACAGGTCCCAGATCGCGGCCATGCGCGGCAGCTCGAAGTGCGTGAACAGCCCGAGGTGTGCGAACCGCCGGGTCAGGGCCAGGTAGCTGGCGAAGGCCAGCGCCTGCACCCACATGGTCACGGCCGAGGCGATGCCCAGGCCTGCGGCGCCCAGCTCCGGGAAGCCGGCCTTGCCGTTGCACAACGCGTAACCCAGTGGCCCCAGCACCAGCAGGCCGCCGAAGCCGATCAGCATGGTCGGCAAGGTCCAATGCATGCCTTCACTGAGGTAACGCATGCAGAAATACAGCGTCAATGCCGGCACACCCCAGCGGATGGCATGCAGGAAACCGGTGGCGCCGGGCACGATATCTGCGGCAATCCCGAACGCCGGCAGCAATGCCGGCACCCCGCTCAGGAACACGAACATCAGCGCACTCAGGCCCACGCCCAGCCACAGCGCCTGGCGGAACAGCGGGCCGATTTCACGCGCGCGGCCGGCACCGTTTAGCTGCGAGACCGAGGCGGTGAGCGAGATCAGGGTGCCGATCGGCACCAGCATCGGCAGCCACAGCAGCGCGGTACCGATACTGACCGCGGCAAAGGTGTCGGTGCCGTGGTGGCCGGCGATGGTGTTGTCAACGAAAGCGATCAGACCGGTCGAGACATGGCCCAGAACCAGCGGCAACGCGAGCAGACCGGTCGTCCGCACTTCGTCGAGGAAGCGCGGCGTGGCGGTGGCGGTAGACATAAGGAACAGGACAGACGCGGACTGCGGCCGGCGCGGAAAGCGCACAGGTGCCGGGTCGCGGAAGCCGCGCATTTTACATGCGCCGGCCGCAGTCCGGGGCGCCGGGCGATGAACAACGGATCAACTGGCGGGCCGCACCGGCCGGCTCAGTGACCGACTTTCTCGCGCAACCACGCGCTGCGG
>NZ_BAZI01000396.1 GCF_001310775.1 Stenotrophomonas pictorum JCM 9942 | reverse complement strand
CATAGCGCGCGTACAGCTCGCGCAGCGACTCCGCGTGCTGCTCGCGCAGCTTCAGGTCGCGCGGGCCCTGTTCCAGCGGCACATCGGTGCGGATGGTGACCAGCTCGCGGTTCAGCGCCAGCCGCGGCAGCGCGGCGCGCAGGTTTTCGCCGATCTTGCCCTTCATACCCGGGGCGGCGGCAATCACGCCCTCCAGGTCGTTGTACTCGGCCAGCCACTTGGCGGCGGTCTTGGGACCGCACTTCTCCACGCCAGGCACGTTGTCGACGGTGTCGCCCATGAGCGCCAGGTAGTCGACGATCTGCGTGGCACGCACGCCGAACTTGTCCATCACCGCGGCATCGGAATCGGTGCGGCTGCCGGTCATGGTGTTGACCAGCACCACGCCCGGTCGCACCAGCTGGGCGAAGTCCTTGTCGCCGGTGGAGATGGTCACTTCCAGCCCGTCGGCAGCAGCCTGCAGCGCCAGGGTGCCGATCACGTCATCGGCTTCCACACCTGGCACGCGCAGGATGTCGATGCCCAGCGCCTGCACGATGTCGCACATCGGCTGCACCTGCGCGCGCAGGTCGTCGGGCATCGGCGGCCGGTTGGCCTTGTAGTCGGCATACAGCTCGTCGCGGAAGGTCTTGCCCGGCGCATCGACCACGAAGGCGACGTATTCGGGCTTTTCCTTCAACGTGGCGCGCAGCATGTTGACCACGCCGAACAGGGCGCCGGTGGGCTCGCCAGCGGCGTTGGACAGGGGCGGCAGCGCATGGAACGCGCGATACAGGTAACTGGACCCGTCAATCAGGACTAATCTGCTCATGCGGCGATTCTACGCGGCACGCCCGCACCGGCGGCGCCATGGACAGCGCATAATCGAGACCACAACCTGGCGCTCGGAGCCCTTCATGAAAAACCTGATGCTGTTTTCCCTGCTGGCACTGGCCGGTTGCGCCAGCAGCGGCACGCGCGGCGATGCGCCCGTGGACGTGGCCGGCGCTGACGTCGTGTCGCGCACGCAGGACAACGGCGATCTCGTCGAGGAATACCGCATCCAGGGCCAGCTGCGCATGGTCAAGGTGACCCCGGCACGCGGCGCACCGTATTACATCTACGACCGCAACGGCGACGGTCGTATGGACAGCGACAAGGACGGCGCCTCGCCGGTGTACTGGAAGCTGTACAGCTGGTGATCGCCGGCAGCGCAACCGGGGGAGGTTGGAACGTGACTTGCTTTGAGTCATGTCCCATCCCCGCCCCCAGCATCACCCATGAATTCGACTGAACGCCGCCAGCCGCCGACTCCCTCGCCGTCGCAGAACGGGCTCAACCACGCGCAGCAGCAGGCGGTGGAAACCCTGGAGCATTTCGGCTGGCAACTGCGCTTCGTACGCCGCCCGCTGTTCCGCGACGCGGTGCCGGTGCTGTTCGACCGCGACGATGCGCGCTACGTGGTGGTGCAGGCCGATGGCAGCCTGGACGAATCGCAGACCCTGGCACTGCGCGCGCCACGCGAAAACAACATCCTGAACTGGCGCCGCGCGTAACCGGCGCGACCTGCCGCCGCGCATGCGGGTGCAGGCGCCCTACGGCAGATCCCGCTGCACTGTGACCAGAAGCGACGCTGGGCGTCGCCAGCAGTGCGATCGCAGGTACACGCCGGATTCGTCCAGTCGTGCCGGCGCAGGGCCGGCACGACGTGAATGTCAGCGGATCACCAGCACCGGCACCGTGCTGCGGGCCAGCACTTCGGCGGTCTGGCTGCCCAGCAGCACGCGCGAGATGCCGCGATGGCCGTGCGAGGTCATCACCAGCAGATCGCTGCCACAGGCCTGGGCAGTGTCGATGATGCCGTCGGCCGCATAGCGGTCCAGTACGTGATGGGTCTTCACATCGGCGACACCGGCGGCCTGGGCGGCCTGCAGCGCCGGCTGCAGGATTTTCTGCGCGGCGTCTTCGCGGTCCTGCTTGTACTCCGGTGTGGCTTCATAGCCGGAGCTCCAGCCCATCGCGTCATACATGCCGACCGCCCACGGCTCGGACACGTTGACAATATCCACATGCGCACCCAGCTGCGCGGCCAGTTCCAGGCCCTTGGCCAGGCCCTTGCCGGCAAGCTCGGAACCATCGGTGGCGATCAGAATGCTCTTGTACATGGTCTGCTCCCTGAAAGTACCCGCGGGCGCGGGGACACCACCATGACATACCAGACGTTCAGGTTTCGCCTTGACCCTGATCAAACCGGCGGACGGGTGGCGGAGGCGGTGTTTTCACGGCCGGACCACGCCGGCTCCTATGATCTGACCGCTGACGCTCCCCACCATGGCTCCGTATGACCCGTGTCGCATCGACCGTTCTGGGACTTGTGCTGGCCCTGGCGCTGCTGCCCGGGGCGGCGGTGGCGCAGACGA
>NZ_BAZI01000395.1 GCF_001310775.1 Stenotrophomonas pictorum JCM 9942 | reverse complement strand
CGCGACGCGCGCCTACGCCGGCGGCGCGTCCGTACCTGCAGGGTGGCCGGTGCCCGTCGCCTGGCGGAACAGCGCTTCGGCGGCGGTCTTGTCCACCGAGCGCAGGTGCAGGTCCTGCTGCGGGAACGGTATCTCGATCTGCGCCTGGCTCAGCGCCGCATGGAGGTTGGCTACCAGTGCGCTGCGCACACCCATCCAGTTGTCCGCGTCATGGGTCCAGGCGCGCACCGAGAAGTCCAGCGCGCTGGCGCCAAAGCCCAGGAAGAACACCGACGGTGGCGGAAATGTCGCCACATGCGCGGTGTCGCTGACGGCCTGGCTCAACAGCGCCTGCACCTGTGCCACATCGCTGCCATAGGCCACGCCCACGTCCACGCTCAGCCGGCGGCTGCTGTCCAGCAGGGTCCAGTTGGTGAGCTTCTCCGACAGCAGCATGCCGTTGGGGATGACCACATCGGCGCCCTCGAATGTCTTCAAGGTGGTGGCGCGCATGCCGATGTTGTGGACGCGGCCACTGGTGCCGTCGAAATCGATGACATCGCCCGGCTGCAACGGGCGTTCGAACATCAGGATCAGGCCCGAGACGAAATTGTTGACCACGCCCTGCAGGCCCAGCCCGATACCTACGCCTAGCGCGCCGAACAGGAAAGTCAGCTGCCCGACCTTGAAGCCGGCGGCGGACAACGCCAGCAGCAGGCCGATCAGCAGCAGCGCGTAGTAGCCGAGCGAGGCGACGCTGTTGCCCACACCGCGTGGCAGTGACATCCGCGCCAGCACTTCCTCCTGCAGCACCAGTCGCAGCGAGCGGGCGATCCAGAAGGCCAGAAACACCGAGACGAAGAACACCAGCACATCGCCCAGACTCAGTGACAGTTCGCCATATTCGAGCCGGCGTGTCAGTGCCGACTGGGCCAGCGACCACAGCGGGCGGAAGACCCGGAAGCGCTCCATGGCGAACACCAGCCACCCCGCCGCGGTACCCAGCCGCATCACCCGGATGATGCCGTCGGCCAGGCTTTCGCGATGCGCCTGCAGCAGCCGCAGGTGGTGCAGGCCGGGCTGGGCCAGCAGGGTCCGCAGCAATGCCGAGAACACCGCGAGCGCGGCGTAAAGTACCAGTGCCATGTAGCCGCAATCGATGATGCCGCCGGCCAGCATCACCGCCATGGACACATTGCCCAGCACATTGCTCACGATCGAGCCGCTGAGCAGCGCCACCGCGGACCACGCCAACGCCCGTGCCGCCGTGCGTACCGAGGCGCTGGCATGGGCCGTGTGCCGACGGGCCAGCCGCAGCAGCCACAGGGTCAGCAGCAGCATCGCCGCGGCCAGCAGCAGGTAGTACCAGCGATACAGCGGGTGGTTGGCCAGCAGGAAGAAACCCAGCCGCTGCAGCAGATAGAAGCCGGAGGCCAGATAGGGCCACGGTCCCAGCAGGGCGCGCGCCGGGGCCGGTAACAGGCGCAGTACCGGGATCAATGCCACGACCATGGTGATCTGGTGCAACAGCAATGGGGCATCCGGCTCCAGCACCATCACCCCGATCATCGACAGCAGTACCCAGCACGACACCGGGCGCAGCAGCACGTGCGCCGAGGCCGCGGTGGTCGCATCCACCTGCGGGGTACGCCGGGTCCTCCACGCCAGCCAGCCCAGCAGTGGCACCAGTACGATTTCCAGGGCGCGCAGTGCCCGCTGGTTGCCCAGCCCCGCCTCGGCGTACTGGCGCATGAACTCCAGCTCCAGCGCCAGTTCCTTGCGCAGCACCTGGCGCATGCTGTCATTGACCGCGGCCGAGGCGCTGGTTGTCCACAAGGGCCGGGCATCGATCCGCAGCAGGCGGCGATCGATATGCTCGATCGCGGCGGCCACCGCGTGTGCGCCGCTGCGGATCCGGGCATCGAGCAGGTTGGCGCGTCGCCCCAGTTCCATCTGCTGCTGCAGGGGTCTGGACAACGAGTTCTCGGCCTGGCGCAGACGGGCGATGACCGTATCGATCCGCTGTGACAGCGCCTCCGGCAGCGACCCGGGCGGATACGCACGGCGCGTGGCCTCCCACAACGCGCGCCGGCCGGACAGCTCGGCGGCATCGCGCGCGTAGGGATCGGTGCTGGCCCTGAGCTCCTGCTTCCAATGGCTGAAGCGCAGCGCATCGAACTTCCAGTGGCGCTCCAGGCTTTCCAGGCGCAGTACGGGCAGTCGTCTGAGTTCGGCGTAGGCGAACATCCCGCCCTTGGCATCCACCGACTGCTCGATCGCCCGCAGTTCCGGTTCGGCGCTGCGCTGGATCGGCAGATCCTGGGTGCTGCGGACCAGCACTTCGTCAGCGTAGCGCTCGTCGGTGTCCGCCCGCGCCGGGATGTCCTCCAGCGCGATCGGGCGGGGGCTGGCGGCGGGCGTGGCCGCTGCGCCGTTGG
>NZ_BAZI01000394.1 GCF_001310775.1 Stenotrophomonas pictorum JCM 9942 | reverse complement strand
GGCAGCGGCACCGGCAGGCGCACCTCGCTGAGCACCTCCAGCACCTCGCGCGAACGGTCGTCCATCCGCAGCTGCGACTGCTGCTGGGCGAAATAGGCCTGCACCTGCGCCTGGCTGGCCGGCACCTCGCGCGCGCCCAGCGCCTCGGCCACGCGCCGGTATTCGTCGTAGTAGCGGTCGGCGATGGCCGCCGGAATCTCCCGGCAATAGCGACGACAGCCTTCCAGGAAGCCGTAAGCCTCGGTCACATGTACCCAGGTCAGCAACTCCGGCGCATCGGCGCGGTAGTGGCGGCCATCGGGCAGGACGCCCGCCACCTGCGTATGGATCCGGCGAACGCGTTCGATCAGCGTCTCCACTTCCGCCACCGGCGCGTAACTGGTGCCGGCCACAAAGCTGGTGGTCCGCCGCAGCCGCCCGACCAGGTCCTCACGGAAATTGGAATGGTCATAGACCCCGGCCAGCGCGCGCGGATGCAGCAACTGCAGCATCAACGCGCACAGGCCGCCGGCGAGCATGCCGGGAAACTCCGAATGGATGCGCCAGGTGACGCTGTCCGGGCCGAACCAGCCCGGATCGCCGGCGGGCGCGTCGTAGGCCACGCCACTGTGGTCACGCGGGAAGGCGTCCAGCACCCAGCGGCGGATCTGGGCGGTGGCGGCGGAGGAAACACGTTCGGACAGGAGCGACATGGCGCCTATCGTACCGTTGCCGTCGCGCAAGTCGCAGATCCCCCGGTGTCATGCGCGATGATCGACACCACCCGGTGCGCCGCGACAGCCGCCGGAAGCGCTGTGTGCAGATGCAGCATGCGCCGCCGGTTTCAATTTTCCATTCCGCCACTTGCGCGATGACGCACCGCAAAATCCGCTCCCGTCCTCGTGCGCCGCTGCGCACGCCTTCGCGCGCCCCCCATTGCCAAGCAAGCGGAAAGTGCTAGAACTAAAGCCGCCTGACCGCTTCACGTCGCATCCGTCGCTCGTTCCAGAAAGTCACTGCAAGGAGCTCAACATGATCGCGTTGTTCAAAGGTTTGGGATTGCTGTTGCAGGACAACGAGCTGTATCGCAGCCCGTTCGAGAAGCAGGTCGCGCACTGGAAGAACCTGAGCGACGAACAGATACGCCAGGAAGTCGCCCTGCTGGCCAAGGCCAAGTGCCAGTGGCTGATCGCCTCCATCGTGCTCTGGCAGGCCGCCTCGCTGTTGATTCTGGGGCTGATCACCAACTATCTGTGGCGCGATGATTTCCATATCACCTTCACCCGCGTGGTGATCGTGTTCGGCTCGTGGGTATCGATCCTGTTCGTGATCTGGTTCATGGCCAACATGTTCGATCACACCGCCGGCTTCGAGCGCTGGATGAAGGCCTTCAACAGCCGCGCGCGCATCAGTTCCGACGCCGACAGCGTGGAGAACGTGGGCGAGGCGCTGGAAATGGCCCAGCACTATCCGGAAGTGCTGGACTACAAGCAGGCCGTCACCGCCAAGCGCGAACTGCGCCATGAGGACGTGCGCATCATGCGCGAGCTGGGCCGCATGCGACAGCATTCGGAACTGGTGGGCAAGCTCAACCACATCGGTGACGACGGCCTGCGGTTGCAACCGGCGTTCTGACACTTCCATTCCACGCATTACCCATCGCCGCGCACTGGCGCGGCGATGTCATTTGGGGATGTGCACCTGCTGGCCAAAGCCGCGGGGCAGATCGCGCAGTTCGCGGCTGCTGCCCACCACCAGGGTGAAGTCGGCCAGGGGCTCGCGGCGGCATTCCTGCCCGCCCTCCCGGGCCTGGCATTGCTCGTGGTAGAGCCGGTAGCCGCAGCGGCCGCTGTCACTTTGCAGGCATTGGAAACGGCTGACACCGGCCATCACCGTGGTACGGCTGAGCAGCGCGTGCTCACCGCTGAGGCGGGTGATCGAGGTCTGCCCGGGGGGCTCGTGGATGCCAAGCATCGACAGCAGGCTGCCGAGCAGAACGGTCAGGTACAGCATGGCGATTCTCCTGGGACGGGGGCGGCCTCACATGCCACGGAACAGACTCATGAACGGCTGGCTGACCAGCAGCGTTTCGCTGCGGTTCTTCAGCCGCAACACGCCGCGCCCGCTGTCCTCGCGGCTCACCGCCGCCACCGCCTTCATGTTGACGAGGGTGGCCCGGTGCACCTGGCGGAAGCCGTTCGGATCCAGTGCCGCGGCCAGCTCGCGCAACGAGCTGCGCAGCAGCAGTTCCGCATCGGCGGTGACCACCACGGTGTATTTGTTGTCGGCGCGGAAATAGAGCACCTCATCGAGCATCACCAGCCGCGTTTCCCGGCCGTTGCTGGCGGTGATCCACGCCAGCGGCGGTGCGCTCGGCGGCGTGGCCGGTTGCCGGGCCAGCTGCTGCAGCAGGCGTTCCAGAACCACCGGGTCCGCGCCC
>NZ_BAZI01000393.1 GCF_001310775.1 Stenotrophomonas pictorum JCM 9942 | reverse complement strand
CAGCAACGTCGGCCAGTCCTGGCGGCGGGCCAGCGCCGGCAGCCACGCCGCGCGGAACGTCTCGGCCACCGCCTGGCCCTGGTAGCGCTTGAGGAAGTCCTGCGCCTGCGAGGTCGCCAGTGTGTCGATGTTGCGGCGTAGACGGGCGTACTCGAGCCAGCCATACAGGGGATGGTTGCGCAGACCGCTTATCGAGCATCGTCGGCTTTGCCGGCCTCGGCATTGGCGATGGCGGTACGCAGGGCGGCGCGCTGCGCCTCCACGTTCTGGGCGTGGAGGCCGGCCGTGGCCAGCGAAAGGAAAATGCCCAGGGGCAGCAGGGAGAATCGACTCATGCGCGAAGCATAGCGGCGCGGGTGTCAACGGCGGTGCGCCAGTCCTGCTCGATGATGAATGCCGGTGGCCGGGACCTGCGCAACGATGCCGGGATGACAGGCGGAACGCCGGCTGCATCCGTCGGCTGCGGACCTCCGCCGCTTGCATCATCGGCGCTAGTGTCGGCCATGAGGCGAGCGGCCTCCACGGGAGGGGAAGACCATGGCATTCAGTGCGAAGGGCAATTCTGGACCGTTGGCCGAGATCAATGTCACGCCGCTGGTGGATGTGATGCTGGTGTTGCTGATCATTTTCATCGTGACCGCACCGCTGGTGTCCTATCCGATTCCCGTGGCCCTGCCGCAACCCACCACCACGCCACCCCCACGGCTTGAACCACCGCCGCCGATCGAATTGCGGGTGGATGCCGGCAACCAGCTCCGCTGGAATGGCCAACCACTGGCATTGGCCGATGTGCAGACCCGCCTGCAGGAACAGGCGCAGGCCCATGCGGGCAATCTGCCGGAGCTGCGCATCGCCACCGATCCGGGCGCGGAGTACGCCGTGATGGCGCGGATTCTGGCGGCGGCCAGCAACGCCGGGATGGAGCGGATCGCCTTCGTGCAATAGCGGCGCCGCGACATGGCACCGATGGAAAGGCCGGCAATCTGCCGGCCTTTTCCCGTATCTGCGCGGTGGATCAGCGCAGGCTTTCTTCCGGCACCTGGACTTCCATCTTCACTGCCAGATGATCCGAATAGGCGGCGGGTACCGCCTGCGTATCCACCACATTGAGCGTGTCGCTGGTGAGGATATGGTCGATGGCCCGTTCCGGGCGCCAACTGGGGAAGGTCGGGACCAGGCAACCGGGTGGCTGCAGCCGGGTCTTGCGATAGAGCAGCTGCATCTCCGGACGATCGGCCATGCAGTTGAAGTCCCCCATCAGCACCGCGTTGGGGTGATCGCTCAGCAGGTCGGAGATGAAATCCAGCTGCGACATGCGCGAATTGGTACCCAGCGACAGATGCGCCACGGCCACGGTGAGCCCTTCCTTGCCATCCCCGTAACGGGCCAGCAGCACGCCACGGCCGCCGATACGGCCGGGCAGGGGGTGATCCTGCACCTCCACCGGCTCCAGGCGGCTGAGCAGGCCGTTGGCGCTGGAGGCCACACCGCCCATGCGCCGGTTCGGCTGGTGGCTCCAGTAATTGAAGCCGGCGCGTTGGGCCAGATAGTGGGTCTGGTTGGTGAAGCCCGAGCGCAGGCTGCCCGGATCGGCTTCCTGCAGGCCGACGATGTCATGCCCGCTGGCCAGCTGGGCGATGGCGTCCAGGCTGGAGCGTTTCTGCCCGGCGGGCAGCGCATGCGACCAGCTGCGGGTCACATAGTCGCTGTAGCGACGGGTGCTCGAGCCGGCCTGGATGTTCGCGGTCAACAGCCGCAGCGTTTTGGTGGGGGATTTCACGATAGTGCGACTGGAGGGCCCCGGGATTCCGAGGCCCTTGATACCTTACCGGGCGTTGGCGGCGCGTTCGCGCGCGACCAGGTGGTCGGCGATGCGCAGCATGTCTTCCCAGCCCTGGCCCTTGACCAGGTACTTGCCGTTGACGATCAGCGACGGGGTGCCGGAGATCTTGCTGCGCTGGGCGAACTGCTTGGCGCGGTTGACCTTGGCCGAAACCGAGAAGCTGCCCATGGTGTCGGCGAAGGTCTTCGGCGCCACGCCGTGCTTGCCGTAGAAGTTGGCGATGTCCTCGACCGAGTCACGGCCGCGCTCGCCCTTCAGGGTCTGCTCGATGTGGATGGCCGAATACAGCGCATCGTGGGTCTTGTCCTGCACGCCCAGCGCTTCGGCGGCGTAGAAGGCGCGCGCATAGTCATCCCAGGTGCCGCCGAACACGGCCGGCACGTAGACGAAGTTCACGTCCGCCGGCAGGCCGGCCTTCCACGAGCTCACCAGCGGCTGGAAGCGGGCGCAGGCCGGGCAGACATAGCCGAAGATCTCGGCCACTTCGATCTTGCCGGTGGCCGGCTGGAACGGCTGGCCGCCTTCGATGGCCACATAGTCGGTGCCGGCAACCGGCTCCGGGCCAACCAGGCGGGCGGCG
>NZ_BAZI01000392.1 GCF_001310775.1 Stenotrophomonas pictorum JCM 9942 | reverse complement strand
CCACGCAGCTGCTCGGACGCAGCCGTGGCCAGCAGCTGCAATCCATTGTCGCCGCGCGGGTGCTGCGCAGCGTGGCACCGTTGTTCCGGATCGCCTTGAGCGACGGCATTTCCACGCGCGCGTGCCGCCGGGTGGGAGCCGATCCGGCGCTGCTGCTGCGCTGGCCGGAATAGCAGGGCCTGGTCCTTGCGCACCCGCAACAGAACGGGCGCTCCTGGGCGCCCGTTCTGTTTTCCGCGCCGCGCGCCGCCTGTATCCGCAGCGGCAGCGCCGGTAGTCCGGATCCGCCCCGGCACCATACGGCTGCCGGTCGGGCACTTGACCGTTGCAGGTAACGGCAAACCTGCCGGAAATTGCCTGTCGACTCTTCACGCGGGCGGTTGTTGTGCGGCATGCTGTGAAGGAAACGTTGCGATGGTGGCCGGGGGGCGGCGCGCAACGTTGAAAACCGTTTCTGCACGCGCACTCAACCGGTCCGTGCCGGGCGGATTTTCTGTCGCGTTCTCTGAAGACGAACCTCGCCCATGCGTGCAGCACGTGTACTGATGTCGGACAGGCACCTGTGAACCGGATCTTCGCCCATCCACTGCGAAGGATCGGCGGTATCGGAAGCGTGGCGGCGATCGTGCTGGCCCTCGTGCTGGCGCTGTTGCTGTGGAATGACCGCAGCAACCGGTTGCAGGCCGCGCAGCGGCAGAGCATGGCCATCGCCACCGGCACCGATCGCCTGCTGCGCTCGGAGCTGTCCACGTTCGAACGGACGCTGCGCGGCACCGCCAACTATGCGCGCGACTATTTCTGGCTGGCTCCCGAGGAAGCGCCGGCGCTGCTGGAGTCGGCCATCGCCGGGGTGCTGGTACGCAATCCGGATCTGGCCACCATCACCCTGGTGGATGGCCAGGGCCGGGCGTTGTCGGGCGGGAACGGCGATCCGGGGTTCAGCCGTTGGGTCAATCCGGCGCACCGTGTGCTCAGGGGCGAGCTGTACCTGGGCAGGATGGAACGCGGACCGGACGGATCACGGCTGGTGCAGCTGGCCATTCCGGTACAGCCGGGGCAATGGCTGCTGGCGCAGGTCCGGCTGGCGGCGTTCCAGCGGATCGTTACTGGCCTGGATACCGGCCGCATGGGCGTGGTGTCCATCGGCAACCGCGATGGCCAGCTGCTGGCCCACAGTCTGGACCCGTCGCTGGTGGAGCGCACGCTGCCGCGGCCGATGCGGATCTTCCCACCCGAGGACAAGGTGAGGGCCCGCGGCGTGGCCAACAGTCCGGTCGATGGCCTATCCCGGATTGGCGCGATCAGCGCGCCGCGCGATTATCCGCTGATCGTGTTCGCCGGCTTGTCCTACGACGAGGTGATGGGGCCGTGGTACACCGCGCTGTATGCGGCCATCGGCCTGTACGTGCTGTACGTGGTCGGACTGCTGTACCTGATCCATATCCGCCGGCGCAGCCTGCGGCGGCAGGCGCGGCTGACCGAGGAGCTGCGCGCCGGCGCCGCCGAGCTGGCCCTGGCCCACCAGGTCGGCAAGGTAGGGACCTGGTCGATCAGCGGTGATGGCGGCACCCTGCGCTGGTCGGCGCAGACCCAGCAGCTGTTTGGCTTGTCGACCCGGCAATCGACCTTGCCGGCACTGTATGCACGCGTGCATGCCGAAGACCGTCCCACGTTGCGGGCCGAGCTGCAGGCGGCACTGGCCAACGGTGGCGTGGTGAACGCGCTGTTCCGCCTGGTGCTGCGCGACGGCTCCACGCGCTGGCTGTCGGCGCGCGGGGAAATGGTCAACGAGCACCGCCGCAAACGCATGACCGGTGCGGTGGTGGATGTGACCGAACGCGTGCACAGCCAGTTGCGCGCGCAGGAAGCCGAGCGCCAGTTCCGGCTGGTGTTCGATCGCAATCCGGCGCCGTTCTGGATTTTCGACCTCCATACCCTGCGCTTCCTGGAAGTGAACCAGGCCGCGGTGCGGCAGTACGGCTACAGCCGCGACGAATTCCTTGGCATGACGATCCTGGACATCCGCCCGGCGGAGTACCGCGAGGAGACGGTCGCGTTCATCCGGGAGCTGGCCGACGGGCTGCGTCCGGCCGAGGGGGTGTTCATCCACCGGCGCAAGGACGGCAGTCTGTTCGAAGTGATCGGGCACAGCGCGCGGCTGGAGTTCGATGGCAAACCCGCGCTGCTGGTGCTGGCCGAGGACGCCAGCCAGCGGCTGGCCTACGAACGCGATCTGGCCTATCGCGCCAGCCACCATGCCGGCACCGGCCTGCTGACGGTGCGGGCGCTGGCCGACCGTCTGGACGCCGCTGGCAGCGGCTACACGGTGGTCCACGTGCAGCTGCGCGGGATCCAGATGGTGGCCGATACGCTGGGCCAAGACGCAGGCGAGCAGGTGCTGCAGGCCATGGCGACGCGGCTGGGGGCGCTGGCGGCGGCTATG
>NZ_BAZI01000391.1 GCF_001310775.1 Stenotrophomonas pictorum JCM 9942 | reverse complement strand
AGCCCCGCCAGCAGGGCCGACAGCAGCAGCGGCAGCAGGTAATAGGTGAGGCGGTAGGCCACGGCCGCCGCAAGGATGGCCGCCGGCGGCACCTGCGGCAGCAGTTTGAGCAGGCTCCACTCGAACACGCCCAGTCCCGCCGGAACGGTGGATATCAGCCCGGCCACTGTGGCCACCAGGTACACCCCGACAAATCCGATGAAACCCGGTTCCTGCGGTGGCGGCAACAACACGTAGAACGCCGCCGAGGCCAGGCACAGTTCGACCACGCTCAGCGCGGTGATCTCCAGCACCGTGCGGCGGTCGGGAATCCACAACGGGTGCTGCCGCCACCCAATCCGGCGGCCGCTGCGTCCGACCAGCACCAGCAGGGCGGCAAAGGCCAGCAGCATGGCGATGCCCAGGCCGGACACGGTGGCGGTGGTCAGTGGCAGCACCCGCATCGCTGCCCCCGGTTCCAGCCACAGAGCCAATCCCAACAACAGCCACGCACCGAATCCGAAGCCCAGCGTGCTCATCAGCACCACTTGCCCGATCTCGGCCAGGCTCAGGCCCGCGGCGCCGTAGCTGCGCAGACGCACCGCGCCGCCGGTGAGTGCGGCAAACCCCAGCGTCTGCCCGGTGGTATGGGCCAGGAAGGCGGTGATGCCGATGCGTGAGGCGGGCAACCGGTGTCGGGCGTGGCGCAGGCCGATGGCGTCAAAGCCGATCAGGCAGCCATAGCTGGCCAGGCCCAGCAACGTGGTCAGCGCCAGCTGTGGCCACGTCAGCCCGCGTAGGGCGCTGCGGATCTGGTGATAGCCGTGTCCACCGAACTCGCCGGCCAGCGCATGCAGGGCCAGGGCCATGATGACCAGGGTGGCGGCGATGGCGGCAGCGCGGCGCCAGCCTTCGAGCGCGGGTCCCGGGGTGGCAGCTGATTCACTCATGCAGGTCTGGTCGGGCTGATGCACCGGGGCCGGTGCGGGCGCACCAGACTATCGGGTGGGTGTTAGGACGGTGGCAAACCTGTCCATCGACGTGTCGTGATGCCTCGGCCCGGGGTAATAGACTGCCGGGTCTTTCCCAACCGGCGGCATATTCCCGCGGAGCGATGGACGGCGAACAGGACCAGCCCGCACCCGTGCAGCGTGCGGCGATGGCGACGGTAGTGATCGGCCTGGCGGTGTTTGCCGGCGTCGGGGTGTGGCTGCAGTTCGTCCGTACCGATCTTGACTGGCTGCATGCCACCTTGAGTCTGTACCTGCACGGTCCCTACGGCCTGTGGTTGCGCAGCGCCTATTGCCTGCTGGCGTTGGCGATCACGCTGCTGGGCTGGATGTTGTACCGGCAGATGGATGGTGCGGCACGTCGCGGCCTGCCGGCGGTGCTGTTCGGCGTCGCCGGACTGGGCCTGGCCGGCGTGGCGATCGGTGACAGCTGGTTGCCCGGCAATGCGCCCACGCTTGCGCCGTTCGTGCATGCGCTGTCGGCGCAGACGGCGTTCCTGTGCGTGACCGTGGCGATGCTCCTGCAGGCCTGGTGCTTCGGTCGCGATCGGCGCTGGCAATGGCTGCATCGACGGGCGTGGGAATGGGCGTGGCTGACCTTTGCCCTACTGTGGCTGCACGTGCTGTGGCGGGCCAGCCGCGCGGGCTGGGTCAGAAGCTGGTCATCGCGCTGGTGGTGGGCTGGCTGTTGGGGATCGCCCTCGCGCTGTGGCGGGCCGGGCGCAAAGAACCAGCTGAAACTTCCGGTTCGGGTCACAATGGCGCGCACACTCACAGCAAGGAATCCCCCCCCATGATCCAGCGCTTCGATACCGGCCCGCGCATGTCGGAAATGACCATCCACAACAACGTGGCCTACCTGGCCGGGCAGGTGCCGGAAGACACCAGCGCCGACATCGTCGGCCAGACCCAGCAGGTGCTGGCCGCCATCGACGAGCTGCTGCGCACGGCGGTGACCGACAAGTCCCACATCCTGCGCGCGGAAATCTTCCTGGCCGATATGGCCGACTTCGCCGGCATGAACCAGGCGTGGGATGCGTGGGTGCCCAAGGATGCCGCCCCGGCCCGTGCCACCGTGCAGGCCAAGCTGGCCCGGCCGGACTGGAAGATCGAGATCGTGATCACCGCCGTGGTGCCGTAGACCTGCGGGCGTATTTCCTGCGTGCAAACGAAAACGCCGGCGGAATCCGGCGTTTTTGCTGCCTGCTCAGCGGGCGGGCTTCAGCTCGATGCAGTCCACCGGGCACGGCGGGATGCACAGCTCGCAGCCGGTGCACAGGTCCGCCAGCACCGTGTGCATGTACTTGGCGCCGCCGACGATGGCGTCCACCGGGCAGGCCTGGATGCACTTGGTGCAGCCGATGCAATCGGCCTCGACGATGACGGCGACCTGGGCCGGTTTGTGTTCGCCGCGGCTGCGGTCAAACGGCATCGCCGGCACGCCGAGAAGGTGCGCCAGGG
>NZ_BAZI01000390.1 GCF_001310775.1 Stenotrophomonas pictorum JCM 9942 | reverse complement strand
CGCAGCGCCTGAAGAGCGAGGTGCTGTCCGGTGCCACCCAGCTGGGCGTGGACCCGAGCCAGGCCCGGCTGGACCCGCAGGACGAGGATGCGATCGATCTGGTCGGCATGCTGTTCGACGTGATGCTGGACGAGCGTGAGCTGGAAGGCCGCTCGCGCGAACTCATCGGCCGTCTGGTGGTGCCGTTCGTCAAGGTGGCGCTGCTGGACCGGCGGATGTTCGTGCAGAAGACCCACCCGGCGCGCAAGCTGCTCAATTCACTGGCCGAAGCCTGTGAGGGCAATACCGGCGAAAGCCCGGCCGAGCGGGTGCTGATGGGCAAGGTCGAGGAGATCATCGAACGCCTGATTGCCGAGTTCAACGAGAACCTGGCCATCTTCCTGACCCTGGAAGAAGAATTCCGCGACTTCCTGGGCCAGCACCGCCGGCGTATCGAAATCGCCGAGCGTCGTGCGGCCGAGACCCAGCGCGGCCAGGAAAAGCTGGAACTGGCGCGTACCCGTGCTGCCGCCGAGCTGGAAAAGCGTCTGGCCGGCGCGCCGTTGCCCGGTGCCATCGCCGATTTCCTGCGCCAGCCGTGGAGTCATCACCTGACCCTGAGCCTGCTGCGCGAAGGCGAGAGCGGCGAGGGTATCGACGAGGCGCTGGCGCTGGCCGATACGATGCTCGAAGAAGTGGCCGAGGCGCGCCGGCATATCGTTGGCAAGCTGTGGCTGCAGACCAGTCAGCCGGTGTTGCGCAAGGTGTTTGCCAGCGTCGGTCTGCACGGCGAGGCCAGTGTGGTGGCCATCGACGCGCTGCATGACACCTTGCAGTCCATCGCCGAGGCCCGTCCGGAACTGGAGCGGCCGTTGCCGGAACTGCCGCAGGTGGCCTTGCCCACTCCGCCGGCCCCGGAGAATCCGGCCATCGAACTGGGCGGAGCCGCGCACGCGCAGGATTTCGACCACACCGATGCCGACCGCTTCCGTCATATGGAAATCGGCACCTGGCTGGATTTCGTCGACAAGGATGGCAAGGTCCAGGCCGGCAAGCTGTCGTGGGTGAGTCCGATCTCCTCGCGACTGCTGTTCGTCAACCGCCGCGGGGTGCGTTTCTGTGTGGCTTCGCCGGAGGAACTGGCGGTGATGGTGCGGCTGGAGCGGCTGCGCCCGCACATGGACGATGGCGCCTTCGACAGCGCGATGCAGGGCGTGATCGACCGGCTCGATCCGCAGACCGCCACGCTGCACTGATTCCCTTCACCGGCGGCGGCTTTGCTACGATCCGGGGCGGCAGATGACTGCGCATCGGGGACGGGTATGGCCGTTGATGTAAGCGTGTTGAAAGAAGCTGCACAGGGCGAGCGGCGGGTGGCCGCCACGCCGGAAACCGTCAGGAAACTGCTGGCCGCCGGTGCCCGGGTGCATGTCCATCCCGGAGCTGGCAGCGCTGCCGGTTTCACCGACCAGGCCTATCGCGAGGCCGGTGCGCAGATCAGCGATGCGCTGGAATCGGCCGATGTGGTGCTGTGTGTACAGGCACCGCCACCGCCGACCATCGCCCGGCTCAAGCCCGGCGCGGTGCTGGTGGGCATGCTGCAGCCGCAGGCCGATCCCGCGCGCGCCGACGCACTGCAGGCCCGCCAGTTGCAGGCTTTTCCGCTGGAAAAATTGCCGCGCACCACGCGTGCGCAGGCCATGGATGTGCTCAGTTCCCAGGCCGGCATGGCCGGCTACAAGGCGACCTTGATCGCCGCGCAGCTGGCGCCGCGGTTCTTTCCGATGCTGACCACGGCCGCCGGCACCATCCGTCCGTCCAGGGTGCTGGTGGTGGGGGCGGGCGTGGCGGGTCTGCAGGCCATTGCCACCGCCAGACGCCTGGGCGCACAGGTGGAGGGTTTCGATGTGCGTCCGGAAACCAGTGAACAGATCCAATCGCTGGGCGCAAAATTCCTGGATCTGGGCGTCAGTGCGGCCGGTGAGGGCGGCTATGCGCGGCAACTCACCGAGGACGAGCGGGCCGAGCAGCAGCGCTGTCTGGCCGAGCATCTCAAGAGTGTGGATGTACTGATCTGCACCGCCGCGGTACCGGGCCGGCCGGCGCCGCGCATCATCAGCGCCGCGATGGTGGCCGGCATGAAGCCCGGTAGCGTGATCGTCGATCTGGCCGCGGAAACCGGCGGCAACTGCGAAGCGACGCAGCCGGGGCAGACGGTGGAGGTGGGCGGCGTGACCGTGGCCGGCCCGCTCAATCTGGCCAGCATGGGCGCGGTGCATGCCAGCGAGATGTACGCGCGCAACGTCTACAACTTCGTGGCGCTGTTCCTCAAAAATGGCGCGCTGGCTTTCGACTGGAACGACGAGCTGCTGGCCAAGACGGTGTGGCCTGCGCGCCCGGCCGGTGGCGAGATTCCGCCGGTCTGAGCCTTCCCTCCCGGAGAGGGCAGGCTGTGCCGGCCCGGCCGGCG
>NZ_BAZI01000389.1 GCF_001310775.1 Stenotrophomonas pictorum JCM 9942 | reverse complement strand
CCGGCCTGCCGCGCGGTTGGCGGGTGGGCGACAAGACCGGCAGCAACGGGAGTGACGCCACCAACGACATCGCCGTGCTGTGGCCCGAGGCCGGCGGCAGTCCGTGGCTGCTGGCCAGTTTCCTGCAGGGGTCTGCACTGGATGATGACGGTCGCAATGGGATTCTTCGCCGCGTGGGGGAGCTTGCGGGGGCCTGGTTGCACTGACAGCCGGTCTGTTCCGGCGCCCGCGTTGTCAGTTGTCCATCAAGGATGCCGGGCTCATGAACAAAGATGTCATCTACCTGTTGCTGATCTTCGCGTTGCTGGTGATCCCGCGCGCGATCCAGCGCTTCAGCATTCCCGCCCCGCTGACCTGCCTGGCGTTCGGTATCGGCGCGGTGCTGTGGCTGGACGATGGTGCCCACGATCCGGTGGTGAGCCTGCTGTCGATACTGGGAATCTCCTCGTTGTTCCTGTTCGCCGGGCTGGAGGTGGATATCGCCAGCCTGCGCAAGGGCCTGTGGCCGCTGCTGGCGCACCTGCTGATCCGCAGTGCCTCGCTGGTCGGGGTGGCCTGGCTGGCATGGCGCTACGCCGGCCTGTCGTGGCAGGCCGCGGGGCTGCTGGCGTTGGCGCTGCTGACGCCGTCGACCGGCTTCATCATGGATTCCCTGTCGCAGCTCGGGCTTGGTGACGAGGAGCGGTTCTGGGTGACCAGCAAGGCCATCGCCGGCGAGCTGCTGGCGCTGGCAGCGATGTTCGTGGTGATGCAGGCCGATGATCCGGTGCACCTGGGGCTCTCCAGCCTGGCGCTGGTGGCGATGATGGTCGGGCTGCCGCTGCTGTTCGTCGGCCTCGGCCGCTGGGTGGCGCCGCACGCGCCGGGCTCGGAGTTCTCGTTGCTGGTGATGGTGGGCATGCTCGCGGCCTACATCACCTACTGGCTGGGGGTGTACTACCTGGTCGGCGCGTTCATTGCCGGGCTGGTGGCACGCCTGCTGCAACAGCGGATGCCGTCGCTGGCCTCGCACGAGAACCTGCACGCGTTGCGCCTGTTCTCCTCGTTCTTCGTACCGTTCTACTTCTTCAATTCCGGCACCCATGTGCCCGGCGACGCGCTCAGTTTCGAAGCGCTGGGACTGGGAGTGGTCATCACCCTGGTGGTGCTGCCGCTGCGCATCGCGGTGGTGAGCCTGCAGCGCCGGCTGATCTTCGGCGAGAGCTGCGTTCGAGCCTGCGGGTGGCACTGGCGCTGTCGCCGACGTTGATCTTCACCCTGGTGCTGGCCGGGATCATGCGCGAGCGTTTCGATGTCTCGCCGGTGCTGTATGGCGCGCTGCTGTTCTACGCGGCGGTGACCACACTGCTGCCATCGCTGGTGTTCCGCACGCCGATGGATGTGGATCCGTTGCAGCACGAACGCGCAATGGACGCCGCGGCGACGAACGTAAGAGCGCAGCTGACTGCAGACGGGCCGCTGGACGTCGCCTCGAAACCGGCTGATCTGTCGCGCAAGACCTGAGGCCTGGGCCAGCCGGCCCGCTATCATCGGCACCCGGAAAGCGGGATGCCAAAGCGGCGCCCTGCAGGCACAGGGGATGCGGGTGGATCGGGACAGTTGGCAGCAGGTGCGGGAGCTTTTCGACTCGGTGTGCGCGCTGGATCCGTCGCAATGGCGGACCGAGCTGGCGCGGTTGAGCGCCGATCCGCAGGTCATCGCGGAAACCCTGGGGCTGCTGGAGGCACAGACCTGCGATCTGGGCCGCGCACGCGCGCCGATGGAACAGTTGCTGACCGCCGCGGCAGTGTCGGAATTGAATGAGGGTGAACGGATCGGACCGTGGCGTCTGTGTGAGCGGTTGGCCAGTGGGGGCATGGGCGTGGTGTTCCGCGCCGAGCGTGCCGATGGCCTGTACGCGCAGCAGGTGGCGATCAAGTTCCTGCTCGGTCAACCCGGACCCCGGGTGGCCGAGCGGCTGGCCGCGGAACGGCGCATTCTGGCCGGATTGCAGCATCCCAACATCGCGCGGCTGTATGACGGTGGCAGCACGCCGGCGGGCAATCCCTATCTGGTCATGGAGTACGTCCGTGGCGAATCGCTGGATCAGTACTGCCGCCGCCAGGCCCTGGATATTCCCCAGCGCCTGGCTCTGTTCCTGAAGGTCTGCGGCGCGGTGCAGGCGGCGCATGCGCAGCTGGTGCTGCACTGCGACCTGAAGCCCTCCAACATCCTGGTGCGCGCCGATGGCGAGCCGGTGCTGCTGGATTTTGGCGTGTCGCGGCTGCTGGAGGGCGAAGAGCGCGGCGTGCGCGAGCCGTTCTTCACCGCGGCCTACGCGGCCCCGGAGTTGCAGTCCAACCAGAACGTGGGTGTCGCCTGCGATGTGTTCAGTCTGGGGGTGGTGCTGGGCGAACTGCTGGCAGGCGGATGCGTGCGCCGTGCTGCCGGGGCTTCCGCCGCGGCGGTGGTCGCGCC
>NZ_BAZI01000388.1 GCF_001310775.1 Stenotrophomonas pictorum JCM 9942 | reverse complement strand
GGTCAAGGACTTCCGCCAGGAGGACCTGAGCCGTTCGGCCGTGTACGTACCCGCTGGTGGGGGCGCTTATCGGGCGTGCTGCTGGCGCTGCCGCTGTATGCGCTGGGCGAGCGGCCGTGGCTGGCCGGCGCGCTGACCCTGTTGCTGTGGGTGTGGGTGACCGGCGCGCTGCATCTGGACGGGCTGGGCGATGTGGCCGACGCGTTCGGCGCGGCGCATCGCAACCCGCAGCGATTTCTGGAGGTGCTCAAGGATCCGCACATGGGCGTGTTCGGCGTGGTCACGCTGGTCATGCAGCTGCTGCTCAAGTTCGTGCTGCTGACCGAACTGGCGGCCAGTCCCGCCTGGTTCGGCATCGTGCTGGTGCCGGTGTGGGCGCGCTGGGGCACCTTGTGGTGGAGCCAGCGGATTCCGTCGCTGCATGGCGATGGCATGGGGGAACGTTTTTCCTGGCAGCTGCGGCCGGCGGCGATGTGGCTGTGGGCGCTGTTGCTGGCGGCGCTGACCGGGGTCTGTGCGTGGCCGCTGCTGCTGGCGTTGCTGCTGGTGCCGCTGGTCGCCTGGTACTGGCGGCGCGCGCTGGGCGGTATTTCCGGCGACTGTCTTGGCGCCAGTGTCGAGGTGGTCGAAACCCTGCTGTTGCTGGCGCTGGTGCTGTGGCCGGGCAGCGCGCTGCCGTTCTGGGCGTGAGACGTCAGTCTTCGCCGAAACGGATTTCCGCGGTGCGGTCCGATTCGGCTTCCGCCGGCTCCGCGGGGGGCAGGCGGGTTTCGTGCACCGGCCCGGCGGCCTGAGTGCCGCGCGCGGCCGGCAACTCGGCCAAGGCCGCTTCGTATTCGGCGACCAGCTGCTGACGGCGGGCTTCGGGCACGTCCTGCCAATGACAGTCGACCAGCGCGCCTTCCAGCGAATACAGCAGATTCAGGCTGGGCTTGAAGCCGGCACGGCGCACTTTCATGAACGCCGCGACCGGACCGGCGGCGACCAGGTCCTGCTGGCTGCGCAATCCCACCTGACGCAGCCATGCGGCGCTTTTCGGGCCGATGTTGCGCAGCTTGGTGGTACTCACGCCAACGACTCGACGAAGACCTGGGCGATGGCTTCCAGGCCGTGCTGGTCCTCGGCATCGAAGCGCGCGGTGACCGGGCTGTCGATATCCAGTACGCCGACCAGCTGGCCGTTATGCAGCAACGGCACCACCAGTTCCGAACGCGAGGCCGAATCGCAGGCGATATGGCCGGGGAACGCATCCACATCATCGATGCGCTGGGTCTGGCGGCTGCTCGCCGCCGCGCCGCAGACGCCCTTGTGCAGGGGAATGCGCACGCAGGCCGGCAAGCCCTGGAAGGGCCCGACCACCAGTTCGGTGCCATCGTAAAAATAGAAACCCGCCCAGTTCAGCTGCGGCAGCGCGTGGTAGATCAGGGCTGACAGATTGGCGGCATTGGCGATGCGGTCGCGTTCGCCCTGCACCAGTGCACGGGCCTGGGCCAGCAGCTGGGCGTACTGTTCCGGCTTGCTGCCGGTGAGGGAGGAGGTATTGAACATCGTATGAGTCTAGCGCCTGCGGGGGCACCGATTGTGCCAGCGGCGACAACGCTGTGGCTGGAATATGTTCGGCGGCTTGGTGACGGCGGGCGCTCACGGGCGGCGGCCGCTGCCATTGCGTTGCCCCAATGGATACCCGGCCGGCATCCCCGGGGGCGGACGAGGTGGCCCGCGTTGGGGTGAGCCTGCGGGCTCGCAGGTTCAGGGAATCCGGGTGCCCGCGTGGCGGTGCGTTCGAAGGGCTCGGGCGCTGGTTCCCTGCGCATATCGCCGGGGTGCAGACTCCGTCCATATCTGCCGGCTGGCGGCGGCCCGTAGTGGTTGCAGGTAGGTGGCCGGCCTGCTGAAAAACGCGGGGCGCCTGCGCAATCTGGCGGTCTTCGTCCGGTCGTCGGCCGGCGTCCCTCAGGGGCCGCGGTAGCTGCAGCCGGAGGTGCAGGTCTCGTGCACGGTCACTTCGCTCAGCAGCGGCAGCGCCGGCTTCAGGCGGTCCCAGATCCACATCGCCAGACGCTCGCTGGTCGGGTTTTCCAGGCCGGGAATGTCATTGAGGTAGTGGTGGTCGAGCTGGTCGTACAGCGGCTGGAAGGCGGCTTTCAGATCGCTGAAATCCATGATCCAGCCGGTGTCCTCGCCCGGTTCGCCGCTGACCTTGAGTTCAACGCGGAACGAATGGCCGTGCAGGCGCGAGCACTTGTGGCCGGTCGGGACGTTGGGCAGCCGGTGGGCGGCCTCGAGGGTGAAAACCTTGAAAATATCCATGGCTCGATTGTATCGCTGGGGCCGGCGGGTAGGCCGGCATGGGGGATCTCGGTAAAGCGAAAGGCCGGCAGATGCCGGCCTTTCGCTGGGGGCTGCCTGCGGATCAGGCGCTGGGACGGCGCTGACCGCCACCGCCACCCTGGCGGCGCGGCTGACCATCACGCGGG
>NZ_BAZI01000387.1 GCF_001310775.1 Stenotrophomonas pictorum JCM 9942 | reverse complement strand
TGCGCTGAACTGGCAGAAGACACCCCTGGCCACCGCCCGCCCGGCACAGCTGCCGCAGGCGGCGATGACCACGCTGCGCATCGACGGCGGCAAGACCGACAAGCTGCGCGCCGGTGACATCCTGGGTGCGCTGACCGGGGAGGCCGGGCTGTCAGCCAGGGCGATCGGAAAGATCGACATTTTCGCCACACGATCCTACGTCGCCATCACCCGCGAGCAGGCCAACAACGCCGTAGCGCGGCTGGAAGCCGGCAAGATCAAAGGCAAGCGTTTCCGCGTACGCAAGATGTAAACAGGCACCGGGGCGTCCGGGCGCGCACGTCTGTTCCCGGCCCGACACCCGCTCTTCCAGCATTGCCGGGTGATACACATGCCACGGAATTTCCGTGGCATGTGGTGTGTACGGTTTGCAGCAGATTCGCCCACCCTTGGCGCCGCCGCACCCGGCAGGGGTATTGGCCGTCAAGGCATCGGCCCGATGTTGCCGGCATTTGTATCGAGCGCACTGACCGCTGGCGACGTCCAGCACAGGTGCCGAACCTGCTTCAGGCATCGGACACGCGAGTCGTCGTCCGAAACGCCGCCGCAACGACCGCCACGCTGGCCGCCAGAAACAGCACCTGCGCCGCCCCCTCGCCCATGCCGCGGTGGATCAGCAGCAGGTACATACCGATGCAACTGGCCTGCGCAAATAACGGCCAGGCGACGCGGCGCAGCACACGCCCTGCCAGTATCGCGCTGAGCAGCCAGCCACAGGCAAACGCCAGCGGGTCCAACGGCGGAGCGAATTCATACCTGTTGCAGACGGCGAACCACGCACTCCAGCCAAGCAGCGCCAGCAGCAACGCCAGTCCACCCGACACCCGCGCGGCGCGCATCAGGCAAACACCGCCACACTCTGCCGGCCACGCATCACCACCCGCCCCTGTTCATCCAAGACCTGCATGTCCTGCGACGAGTAACCCTCGCGCGCGTGCTGGCTGAAGGAGCGCAGCAGGAACCATTCGCCCTGTGGCGCCGGATCCAGGAGTTCGGCATTCCAGGTGATCGAGCTGATCGGCGCGGCGACGGTGAAGCCGGTGAACGCGGCCGGCGGCATCGCATCGCCCATCGCAATCAGCGCCAAGGCAGGGTCGACCCCGGTGGCATCGCGATGGCGGACCCAGGTCAGCAACTCCGGAATTTCCGCGCCCGATACCGGCATGGCGCCTCCGGCAGGACGCATCTGGAAGTTCCGGGTAAACGCTGGCGCGAACGGCATCGCCGCCATATCCAAATCGCGGTACGCACCAGGCCCCCGGGCCGGCAGCTCGCCACCGAAATCATGCGCAATCGCGCTTTCGCGGGCGCGGCCGAACACCAGCGACAAGCGTGCCGCCAGGGCCTCGTCCTCGTCCGCGTACACATCCACCCCGACATTCACCACCGACCTGCCCTCACGCAGCACCGTCGGCATGAAGCGCAGCAGGCCAGCGGCCGGACCGATGAAGGTCACCTGCATCGAGCGCAACGGCGGCAACGCGCCGGCGTGGCGTTGCATCGCCGCCGCGACACCCAACGCGCTGACAATGCCGCCGTAGGCGGTACGTCCCTGGCGCCAACTGTCGGGGAGCAGCAGCCCTTCTTCTACGTCAAAGCAAGACAGCAGCTCACGCAAGGTCGGCATCGGGAACTCCGCAGACAGGGACAAGGTGTTCAGTAGACCAGCGTAGCGGTCAGCGGCAAACCGTCAGGCCAGCGCTGACGGCCGCCCAGGCCGTCCAGCTCCACCAGTACCGCGCCACCGACAACCTGGGCCTCGAGCAGGGCCGCCAGCTGCAAGGCGGCAAACAAGGTGCCCCCGGTAGCCAGCACGTCGTCCACCAGCAGCACCCGCGCGCCCGGCGGCGTGGCGCCGACGCTGACCTCGATGCGATCGGTGCCGTATTCCAGCGCGTATTCCTGCTTCAACGTCGCACCCGGCAGCTTGCCGGGCTTGCGCACCGGCACAAAGCCCACCCCAAGCTCCAGGGCCAGCGCGGTGCCGAGAATGAAACCGCGCGCCTCCACACCCAGCACCGCATGCAGACCGGCGTCACGCCACGGCGCGGCCATGGCCTGGACGGCCGCACGCAAGCAGGCACCATCACCCAGCAACGGGAGGATGTCCTTGAACAGGATGCCCGGCTTGGGGAAATCGGCGACGTCGCGGATCGCGCGACTCCATTCGGGATAGGCAGAGGTCATAACAATCCAGGGAAAAGGGGTTCAGGAACTGCAGGAGAGCATCGAGCAACCGGCGCGTTCGCGCGCCCATTCCGGGCGCCGGCGGGCATAGGCCTCGCGACCGGGCTGCTCGTCATAAGGATGCCGCATCACTTCCAGCAGCTCCGTGATACCGGCCAGATCGCCCTGTTCGGCAAGGTCGATGGCCTCCTGCGCCAGCCAGTTGCGCAGCACATAGCGCGGATTGGCCGACTGCATCAGGCGGCGACGCTCGGC
>NZ_BAZI01000386.1 GCF_001310775.1 Stenotrophomonas pictorum JCM 9942 | reverse complement strand
CCACGGTACGCGCGCCCAATGCGGGCGGCGGCACGGCGCAGCGCATCATGTTGTCCCTGCGGCCGCAGCGAGATCAGGTGCCAGGGCGTGTCGGTTGGCACATAGGCGGGAGCGTTCATTGCATGCATTATGCGGGCGCTTTCCGATTGCCGATGTTCATTCATGCCCGAATTGCCCCCCTGTTCCCCGTTGCTGTCCCAGCTGCAGTCCACGCTCGATGCGATGCCGCCGGTGGCGGCGATGGGTATCCGTATCGCCGGCTATGAGAACGGCGTACTGCGCATGCAGGCGCCGCTGGCGGCCAACGTCAACGACAAGGGCAACGCCTTTGGCGGCAGCCTGGCGTCGGTGATGACGCTGGGCGGCTGGGCGCTGGTCAGCCTGCGCCTGGCCCTGGCCGGGCACGATGCCGAAGTCTATGTGGCCGACAGCAGCATCCGCTACAAAGCGCCGGTGTACGGGGCGCTGCAGGCCAGTGCCTGCGCCGCGCCGGACCAGGACTGGGAGGCGTTTCTGGCGCTGCTGGCCAAGCGCGGGCGGGCGCGGATGACCGTGCACGCGCAGATCGAAGGTGGCGCGGCCGAGCTGGAAGGGCGTTTCGTCGCGCTGCGCAAAGGCTAGGATGGGCCACTACCAAGGGGGTCCCATGTATCGACGTCTCACTCAGTCCGCATTGATGGTGCTGCTGCTGGTGGCCGGGGTGGCCTCGGCGGCGGGTCCCGGCCGTGCCCAGCGCGCCAAACTCGTGCCGACCCAGGACGCCTATGTGGCCGCGCTGCGCTGGAGCGATTTTGAAACCGCCGAAGGCTTCATCGATCCGGAATACCTCCGTGCCCATCCGCTCACCGAGATGCAGCGCGAGCGCTACAGGCAGCTGCAGGTGTCCAGCTACCGCGAGCGCGGCAGCAGCGCCACGGCCGATGGCAGCATCGAGCGCCGCATCGAAATGGGCGTGATCAACCGCAACACCCAGGCCGAACGCACCCTCACCCTGACCGAGCGCTGGCGCTGGGATCCGCAGGCCAAGCGCTGGTGGCAGGCGGCCGGGCTGCCGGACCTGTGGCAGGGCCAGTAAGCCGTCGGGCGCCGGGTTGCCGGCATATGCGACAATCCCTGCCCGCTTAAAACGACCTGTGACCTGAGTGAACTACGAAGAGTTGCTGGCCTTCGCCGGCCGAAATCCGATGCTGTCGCTGGCCCTGGTCGGCCTGACCGTGGCCATCATCGCCACCGAGATCGCGCGCCTGTTTCGCGGTTACAAATCGCTCAAGCCGGCCGAGCTGACCCACATGATCAACGCCGGCAATGCGTGGTGATCGATCTGTCGGCCAGTGCCGAGTTCGAGAAGGGCCATATCGTCGGCAGCCGCAACCTGCAGCCGGCGCAGCTGACCCCCTCGCACAAGCTGCTGGCCAACGCCAAGCAGTCGCCGGTGGTGCTGCTGTGCCGGACCGGCAATGCCTCGGCCACTGCCGCCAAGGCGCTGAAAAAGGCCGGTTTCGAGCAGGTCTATGTGCTCGAGGGTGGTCTTCCGGCCTGGCAGGCGGCCGATCTGCCGCTGGTCAAAGGCCGCGGCTGAGCCGTCAATTTTCGTTCAGGCCTTGTATAGGCGGGCGGCAGCCCCCATCGCTGGTCTGGTACCAATCCCAATCATTGAACAATCTGTTCTGGAGTCCTGAGAAATGTCCGAAGAGAACACCAACGGCGTCGCCCCGGCTGAAGCCAACAACGGCCCGGCGTTCACCATCGAGAAGATCTACGTCAAGGACGTTTCTTTCGAATCCCCGAACTCGCCGACGATCTTCAACGAGAACGTGCAGCCGGACCTGCAGCTGAACCTGAACCAGAAGGTGCAGCGCCTGTCCGACACCGCCTTTGAAGTGGTGTTGGGCGTGACCCTGACCTGCAAGGCCGGCGACAAGACCGCCTATGTGGCCGAAGTGGAGCAGGCCGGCGTGTTCGGCCTGATCGGCCTGGAGCCGCAGGCGATCGACGTGCTGCTCGGCACCCAGTGCCCGAACATCCTGTTCCCGTATGTGCGCTCGATGGTGTCGGACCTGATCCAGGCCGGCGGCTTCCCGCCGTTCTACCTGCAGCCGATCAACTTCGAAGGCCTGTACGCCGAAACCCTGCGTCAGCGTCAGCAGCAGGCCGACGGTGCCTCGCTGGCCGACTCCGAGCCGGCCGGCAACGCCTGATCGGCGTCTGCACTTCCGTATGAGTACGAACGACGCGAACAAGATCGCCGTTCTCGGCGCGGGCTCCTGGGGCACCGCGCTGGCCACCTTGCTGGCCCGGCACGGTCACCCGACCGTGCTGTGGGGACGTGATGCCGCCGTCATCGAGGCGATCGACCAGCGTCATGAGAATCCCCGGTACCTGCCGGGGATTCCCTTGCCCGGCTCCCTGCGGGCCAGCACCGACCTGGCGGCCACCGTGCAAGGAGCAGCTGGATTCTGGTGGTGGTGCCCTCGCATGCCTTTGCCGAA
>NZ_BAZI01000385.1 GCF_001310775.1 Stenotrophomonas pictorum JCM 9942 | reverse complement strand
GGAACGGCAGCTCCTCCAGCGCCAGCGCGGCCTGTTCGCCACGGGCCAAAAGCGCCGGATCTTCGGTATCGAAACCGGTCACCCCCAGCGCCACGGTGCCGCGCTCGGCATCCAGCGGCTGCAGGCCCTCGGGCATCTCGCCGAGGAGCCAGGCATCAAACACCTTGCGCGCGATCGGCGCCGCGGCCGAGCCACCGTAACCGCCGCCCTCCACCGCGATGGCAATGGCGATCACCGGATCTTCGGCCGGGGCGAAGCCGACAAACAGCGCGCGATGGCGCAGGTGCATCGGCAGGCTCTTGGGATTGACCGCAGCCGTCCCCTTGCGACTGACCACCTGCGCGGTACCGGTCTTGCCGGCCATGCGGTATTGCGCCCCGGCAGCCACTCGCCAGCCGCTGCCGCCGGGCTGCATCGTGGCCATCATGCCTTCGCGCACCGCCTGCAGATTGGCCGGGTTGGGGGTGATCGGCTTGCCTGCCGGTTGCGGCAACGGTGCCCAGTCGTGATCGAAGCCGGCGCGCTGTTCGGTCACCAGGTGCGGCCGGCGCAGTTGTCCACTGGCCAGCCCGCCAATTCCACGTACCAGCTGCAACGGCGTCACTTTCCACAGGCCCTGGCCGATGCTGGCGTTGACCGTATCGCCCGGATACCAGCGCTCCTTGCGCGCCTTGAGCTTGGCCTGCGGCGAGGGCAGGATGCCGTCGATCTCGCCGGCCAGATCGATGCCGGTGTGCTGGCCGAAGCATAGCTGCCCAGATACTGGTCAAAACGCTCGATGCCCAGGTCGATACCGAGCTGGTAGTAATAGGTGTTGACCGACTGCGCGATGGATTTGCGCAGGTCCGTCCAGCCATGGCCGCCGCGGTTGGCATCGCCCCAGCCGCGGCTCACGCCGGGCAGGTAGAACATGCCGCGCGAGAGGATCTTGTCCTCCGGCCGGCGCACGCCGCTGTCCAGCCCGGCCAGACCGACAAACGGCTTGATCGTGGAGCCTGGCGCCACACCGCCGAGCACCAGCCGGTTGAACTGCGGCCGCGAGGGATTTTCGTTCAGGCGCTTGAAATCGGCATGCGAGATGCCGTTGACGAACAGGTTCGGGTCGTACGAGGGCAGGCTGACCATGGCCAGGATCTCGCCGGTACGCGGATCGATCGCCACCGCCGAGCCCTCCTGCTCGCCGAACGCGGCCACCATCGCCCGCTGCAGGTCGGCATCGATGGACAGCCGCAGGTCGGTCCCCGACTGCGCCGGCACCCGGCCGATGGTGCGGATCGCCCGCCCCTGCACATTGGTCTCGACCTGCTCGTAGCCGATCTTGCCGCGCAGCTGCGCTTCGTAGAACCGCTCCAGCCCGGATTTGCCGATATGGCTCAGCGCCGCGTTGCCCTCGCCCAGCTCCTCCAGGTCCTTGTCATCGACCCGGCCGACGTAACCGATGATGTGGCCGAACAGGTCGCCGTAGGGATAGCGCCGGGTCAGGTACGGCTCCAGCTCCACCCCGGGAAAGCGCCAGCGGTCCACCGCGAAACGCGCCATCTCCTCGTCGCTGACCCGCAGTTTCAGGGTCACCGGCATGAAGCTGCGGCGCGCCTTGCGCGACTGCCGGAAGCGTTCGATGTCCTCGTCGCTCAGCGCGAAGATTTTCTGCAGGCCGGCCAGGGTGGCCTCCATGTCCTGCACCTTGTCCGGGGTCACATCCAGACGGAAGGCCGGCACATTCTCGGCCAGCAGGCGGCCGTTGCGGTCGTAGATCAGTCCACGCCCCGGCACCACCGGCCGCGCCTTGATGCGGTTGGCTTCCGAGCGGGTGGCGTAGATCTCGTGATCGAGCACCTGCAGCTTGAAATACCAGCCGCCGAGGAAGCCCAGGGTCAGCAGCACCCCGGCAAAGCCCAGCGCCGCGCGCCGCCGGAACTGCTCGGTTTCGGCATGCAGGTTCTTGGACGGTCGGCGACGGTACATGCTCAGCGCCCGCGCTTGCCCAGCCGCACCGCATCCAGCGCCACATACAGCGGCAGCCACAGCGCCATGCCCAGCAGCGGCGCCCACCAGTAGCTCCAGCGCAACAGCGGCTCGCCGACCAGCAGGTGGAGCGCCGCATCGATGACCCGGTCATTGAGCAGCAACCCGCCGATGGCCAAGGCCTGCTGCGACAGCGGGAAGAACCGGATGCGCGCGCGGAAGCGCTGCAGGATGAAGGCCATCACCACCAGACGCAGCGCCTGCTCGCCCAGAATGCCGCCGAACATCAGATCGGCCAGCAGCCCGATGCAGAACGCAAAGCCCAGCCCGACCCGGTCCGGGGTTTCAATCACCCAGTACGCCAGCACCAGCGCCAGCCAGTACGGCCGCAGCGGCAGCAGCAGCTCCGGCAAGGGCACCAGCCCCAGCAGCAGCGCCAGCCCGAAACTCAGCGGCGGCACCCAGCCCTTGTTGCGCAACCGGCTCATGGGCGCACCTGTGCCGGCGCGGTCGCCGGAGAGGG
>NZ_BAZI01000384.1 GCF_001310775.1 Stenotrophomonas pictorum JCM 9942 | reverse complement strand
TGAAGCCGCCGCCGGCGCCACCACCGCCGAAGACCTCCTCGAAATCGAACCCCTGGCCGCCGCCGAAGTTGGGCGGCGCGTGGAATTCCTCGCCCGGACGATAGCCCTGCGCACGCAGCTGGTCGTACGCGCGGCGTTTGGCCGGGTCGCGCAGCGCCTCGTAGGCCTCGTTGACGGCCTTGAACTTCTCCTCGGCGCCGGTTTCCTTGCTCACATCAGGATGGTATTTGCGCGCCAGCCGCCGGTAGGCCGCCTTGATCTCGGCATCGCCGGCCGTGGGCTCGACCCCCAACGTTGCGTAGTAATCCTTGAATTCCATCCATCCACCTCTGAAAAAGTCCGGCCCGCCACCTTTCGGCAACGGGCCGTCATGCATGCGGCAACCGCCGTGGCGCCATTCTACCGGGCCACGGCGGCTGCGCCGGTGCAAACCCGCTCACATCGGCTCAGCCCGCGACGTGACGGACCTCGATGCGGCGCGGCGCCGCCTCGCTGCGCTTGGGAATGCGGATCTCCAGCACGCCGTTGCGGTTGCTGGCCACGATCCCCTCCACGTCAACGCTGTCAGGCAGAGTGAAGCGGCGGATGAACGTCCCATGGCCACGCTCGCTGCGCGAAAGCTGCTGGCCTTCCTCCAGCTTCGGGGCCACGCGCTCGCCCTTGATTGAAAGAACGCCCTTGTCCATCTGCACGTCGATGGCAGCCGGATCCACGCCCGGAAGATCGACCAGCAGCACGAACTGCGACGCTTCCTCGCGGATATCCACGGCCGGTACCCAGGCGGTGCTGGCGCGGGCGGCGCTTTCGGCGGTTTTCAGCAGCGGCGCCAGCAGATCATGGATCTCGGTCTGCGTCGGCCACTGGCGGTAACGTACGATGCTCATGATGTCCTCCTGCAAGTGTGGACTGACATGCCGGAATGGCGATGCCGTTCCCGTGCACCCCAGATATTGTGTGAAGACAGCCTTTTCAAGCCGTTGACGCTGCGCTTCACCAGCGGCCACTAAACTCAAATTCAGGCAAGGAGATAACCATGTCCATCCACGTTGGCGACCGCATTCCGGAAGTAGCCCTCAAGCGCCTGCGCGCAGGGCTGGAGACGGTCGACACCTACGCGCTGTTCGATGGCCGCAAGGCGGTGCTGTTCGCGGTACCGGGGGCATTCACCCCGACCTGCTCGGCCCGCCATCTGCCCGGGTACGTCGAGCATTTCGACGAATTCCGCCGTCGTGGCATCGAGGTGTACTGCATGGCGGTGAACGACGCCTTCGTGATGCAGGCCTGGGCCAAGACCCAGTCGGTGCCCGATGGCCTGCAGATGCTGTCCGACGGCAATGGCGAGCTCACCCGCGCGTTGGGACTGGAGCTGGATGCCAGCAGCTCCGGCATGGGCCTGCGTTCGCGCCGTTTCGCGCTGTATATCGAAGACGGCGTGGTGCGCAGCTGCTTCATCGAGCAGCCGGGCCAGTTCGAGGTCTCCTCCGCGGAGCATGTCCTCGCCCATCTCCCCACATAAGTTTTCCCACAGAAGGATCCGCCAGCCATGAGCAAGCCGTCCGCCGCCAAGTCCGTCCAGCCCGCCGGGTTCACCGACCGCAAAACCCTGCGCGCCAACGCCCGCAAGAGCATCGAGGATGGCGCCATCACCCCGTCCTACGGTGCCGATCGCAACGCGGTGATCAAGTTGCTCAACGACGCGCTGGCAACCGAATGGGTATGCGTGCTGCGCTACTACCGGCACTACTACATGGCCAAGGGCATGCTTGCCGATTCGGTGAAAGCCGAATTCCTCGAGCATGCACAGCAGGAGCAGGAACACGCCGGCATGCTGGCCGAGCGCATCGTGCAGCTGGGCGGCGAGCCGGACCTCAATCCGGACACCCTGACCGCCCGCGCCCATGCCGAATACAAGGAAGGCGATGATCTGCGCGACATGGTGCGCGAGAACCTGATCGCCGAGCGCATCGCCATCGACAGCTACCGCGAGATGATCAACTTCATCGGCGACAAGGACACCACCACCAAGCGCATGCTTGAGCTCATCCTGGCGCAGGAAGAGGAGCACGCCGACGACTTCGCCGACCTGCTGGAAGGCTTGGTCGGCAAGTAAGCAGGCGGTATGCCGCGCGGGAGTGGCCCAGGCCGCTCCGCTGTGCGCACTCCGCTACGGCGCGACCCGGAAACGGATCCGGGTCCACGCGCCATCAGCGGCCAGCGCGGTGAGCGTGTATTCGCCCGGTACGTCGAACTGGCGCATGAAGGGGCGGGCGCCCTGGGTCCGGGCGATCCAGCGGCCGTCCAGCAACCATTCCACCGCCGTTTCGGTACCCAGTGCGCGCAGCTGCAGACGTGGGCCGTGGCTGGCGCCGGGTGCGCGGGCCAGCGTGGCCCGGTCATTGAGCCGTCGATATGCAGCACGGCATCGGACAGCTGGCCATTGCCGTCGCATTGCGGCGCAAGCGGCGGCAAGGTCTGCGCGTGCCGTTGCG
>NZ_BAZI01000383.1 GCF_001310775.1 Stenotrophomonas pictorum JCM 9942 | reverse complement strand
CCCGCATCGCCCTGTTTCACCCCGCCGCCGCCCTGCTCACCTTCAGCCTGAGCGCCTGCGCTCTGGCGGCCACACCGGCATTCGTGGCCCGCGACCACGTCGCCGAAGGCGTTTTCACCGCCGGTATCGAAGGCCCGGCGACCGGCCCCGATGGCGCGCTGTACGTGGTCAATTTCGGCCGCGACGGCACCATCGGCCGTGTCGATGCACAGGGCAACGCCGAACTGTTCGTCGAATTGCCCGACGGCAGTGTCGGTAACGGCCTCCGCTTCGGCGCCGACGGCACGCTGTACGTGGCCGACTACCCGCGCCACAACATCCTGGCGATCGATCCGGCCAGCCGCGCGGTGCGCGTGTTCGCCCACCTGCCCGCCGCCCACCAGCCCAACGATCTCGCCCTGGCGCCGGACGGCACGCTCTACGCCAGCGATCCGGACTGGACGAAGGTCGACAACGGCCAGCTGTGGCGGATCGACCGCGACGGCCGCGTGCAGTTGCTCGAAGCCGGCATGGGCACCACCAACGGGGTGGAAGTCAGCCCCGACGGCCGCCGCCTGTACGTCAACGAAAGCGTGCAGCGCACTGTCTGGGTCTATGACCGGGATGCGGCTGGTGCGCTCTCCAACAAGCGCCTGCTGATCCGCTTCGACGATCACGGCCTGGACGGCATGCGCTGCGATGCCGCCGGCAACCTGTATATCGCCCGCTATGACGCCGGGGTGGTGGCGGTGGTCTCGCCCGAGGGCGCGCTGCTGCGCGAAGTGCCACTGACCGGTCGCAAGCCCAGCAACGTGGCCTTCGGCGGGGCCGATGGCCGCCAGGTGTTCGTCACGCTGCAGGACCGCGGTGCGGTGGAAACCTTCCAGGCCGAGCAGCCCGGGCGTGAATACGGACAGCAGCCGGCCCCCCATCGCTGAACGCGGCGCCGTCTCAGCCTGCGCAACGGCGATCGGGCATGCTGCCGGCCATGGGAGAGAACCAATGCATGCGATCGAACTGAACGACCCGGCCGCTTTCGGCACCGAATTCCTGCGGCTGACGCTGTTGCAGGGCTTCCAGTCGCTGACCAAACGCGATCTGGAACTGCTGATCTTCATCCTGCTCGAACGCGATGGCGCGATCGCCCGCAGCGACTCCAACGCCACCGTGGCGCTGCGCTTGCGGGTCACCCCGGCCAAGGTCAAAGGACTGCGCCGCGACGGCTACGCGCGCTGGCGGGCGCTGGTGCCCGAAGAAGGCGACGCCGCATTGCAGCGCATCGTCGCCACGGTGCTGACCGAAGAGAATCTGCGCGCCGGCACCCGGCATGTCACCGAGCGCAGCCGCAAGGAGGGCTTTCTGGCCATCCGCATCGAACATCCCGACGATGCGCAGCGCTTCGAGCAGGCCATCGTCGAGGTCGGCGCCATTCCGGTGTACGAACGCAACCGCGAGGTGGTGGCGGTGCGTTTTGACACGCTGCTGAAGATCGCCGAACGCTGGAACTACCTGCAGCCCGATCCGCAGGCCACCCTCGCCGCGCTGGAAAAACTCGCGCCAACCGCCGAGGAAGTGGCCGAACTGCTGAAAAAGGACATCACCCAGCTGCGCTGGGACGATGTCCGCCGCGCGCTCAACAGTCTCGGTGCCAAGGCCATCGCCAGCACCGCCGAGGGCGGTCTGAAAGGCCTGCTGAAACTGGTATTCCCGTTCATTCCGGGCTGAAACCCGGCACCGCCTTTTTTGCAGTGCACGGGCCGTTGCCTGCCGCAGATGGGCGCCACCGGCCACTCCACCAGGGCGTCACGCGATGCACAGGCCGCCTCGGGTACTTGCCGCTGCGCGGCTCCCCAGCGCTGGCCTGGCCGTATTCGGCGGACAGGCCGGCAACATCAACCGCGCCGGGAATGGCGCACCGGTCCTGTGGACCTGCGCCGCCCGCATTCCCGCAGGGGCGGCTACCATAGCGACTTCGCCACGCTGGACCGCAACCACGGTGGCTTCATCCGCCGCGAGGACGCCAAGGCGGCCCTCGACCGCGCGCGCGGTCGATACGCTCGACACCTCCACACCGGCCGCCCGGGCAAGGCGCCGCGGGACGGCCGGATGGAGCCGATCACCCAGGTGCGGAACGCGGGCACCGTTCCCCTATCGCGACGAGGTGTGCATGTTCCGGATTTCCTGCCTGTTGACGCTGCTGCTGGTCCCGCTTTGCTCTGCCCACGCGCAGAACGTTGCGCGGGACCCGGCAATCACCGCGCCACTGCGGTCCGACCCGCCGGCCAATGTGCGCCGCCAGTCCCTGGCCAGCGGCGAGGTCACCCACCAGGTGCAGGTGCGCACCACCCCGGACCAGGCACAGGTCATCGTCCGCTCGATCCAGCCCGACAGCGTGATCGGCGACTACCGCATCGACTTCGAGGCGCTGGATACCGATGGCGACGGCTTCATCAGCCGTGCCGAAGCCAAGGCCCATGCCACCCTGGATGCCGAGTTCAACGCACTGGACAGCAGCCGCAGCGGACGCC
>NZ_BAZI01000382.1 GCF_001310775.1 Stenotrophomonas pictorum JCM 9942 | reverse complement strand
CCGACCGAGGCCGTCCACCGGCGGTACCGCCAAGCCGGGCAACGCCCTGCCGGACGGACACGTGCAGCGCGCGCCGATGGTCGGCACCTTCTATGCCTCGTCCTCGCCGGACAAGCCGGCCTTCGTCAGCGTCGGCCAGCAGGTCAAGGCCGGCGAGACCCTGGCCATCATCGAGGCGATGAAGATGTTCAACCCGATCGAAGCCGAAGTCGCCGGTACGGTCGTGGCGATCCTGGGTGAGAACGGCCAGCCGGTCGAGTTCGACCAGCCGCTGTTCGTGATCGCCTGAGGCGCCGGCCATGCTCGACAAGGTCGTTATCGCCAACCGGGGTGAGATCGCGCTGCGTATCCTGCGCGCCTGCCACACCCTGGGCATCCGCACGGTCGCGGTGCATTCCACCGTTGACCGCAACCTCAAGCACGTGGCCATGGCCGACGAGTCGGTCTGCATCGGCCCGGCCCCGTCCACGGACAGCTACCTCAACATCCCGGCGATCATCGCCGCGGCCGAGGTCACCGACGCCCAGGCCATCCATCCCGGCTACGGCTTTCTCTCCGAGAACGCCAACTTCGCCGAACGCGTGGAAGAGTCCGGCTTCATCTTCATCGGTCCCAGGGCGGACACCATCCGCCTGATGGGCGACAAGGTCGAAGCCATCCGCGCGATGAAGGCCGCCGGCGTGCCGTGCGTGCCCGGTTCGGGCGGCCCGCTGGGCGAAGACCCGGCCACCAACGTCAAGATCGCCCGCGAGATCGGCTATCCGGTCATCGTCAAGGCGGCCGGCGGCGGCGGTGGCCGCGGCATGCGCGTGGTCCATACCGAGGGCGCGCTGGTCAACGCCATCGCCACCACCAAGCAGGAAGCCAAGGCCGCGTTCGGCAACGACATGGTCTATATGGAGAAGTTCCTGGAAAACCCGCGCCACGTGGAGATCCAGGTGCTGGCCGACGGCCAGGGCAACGCCATCCATCTGGGCGAACGCGACTGCTCGATGCAGCGCCGCCACCAGAAGGTGGTGGAAGAAGCGCCGGCGCCGGGCATCACCCCGGAACTGCGTGCGGAAATCGGCAAGGTCTGCGTGGAAGCCTGCATCCGCATCGGCTACCGCGGCGCCGGCACCTTCGAATTCCTGTTCGAGAATGGCCGCTTCTACTTCATCGAGATGAACACCCGCATCCAGGTGGAGCATCCGGTGACGGAGATGATCACCGGGATCGATCTGGTCGCCGAGCAGCTGAAGATCGCCGCCGGCCACAAGCTGTCGATCAAGCAGAGCGACATCCAGATCAATGGCCACGCCATCGAGTGCCGGATCAACGCCGAGGACCCGGAAACCTTCTTCCCGTGCCCCGGCACCATCACCGGTTTCTACCCGCCGGGCGGCCCGGGCGTGCGCGTGGACACGCACATCTACGGCGGCTACCGCGTGCCGGCCAACTATGACTCGATGATCGGCAAGCTGATCGTGCACGGCCCGGACCGCGACACCGCCATCGCCCGCATGCGGGTGGCACTGAGCGAGATGGTGGTGGACGGGATCAAGACCAACGTGGCCCTGCAGCAGCGCATCATGCGCGACAAGGGCTTCCAGGCCGGTGGACAGAACATCCACTACCTGGAAAAGCGGCTGGCCGAGCGCAAGAACCAGTCCATCGCGCTGACCTGATCAGCGCATGGCGACAGGGAAAAGGCGGGGTAACCCGCCTTTTTCTTTGCCTGCGATCCGCTGCCGGCTACTGCGCGCCGGTATCGGCGGCGGTGATCGCACTGCCCTTGACCGGCTCCACGCCCAGCGGCGAGGTCGGATCGACAATCATCACCGTTTCGGTCGAGCCGTCGGGCCATACGATCTGGAAGGTGCTGCCGGCCGGCAAGGTCGAAAACGGCGTGCCGCTCTGCGCGCGGTAGACCGCCGCCGCCTGGCTGGCGCCGGCACGACGGGCGTCGGCGTCGGCCTTCACCGAGGTCAGCTTGACCTGGGACAGGTTCCGGTAGCGGCTTTCATAGGTGTCTATCAGCAGCACCCCGACTGCGCCGGCCGAGTAGGCCACGAACAGGACGACCCAGATCCAGAACTTGGCACCGCGCAGAAAACGACGGTAATTCATCGCGCACCTCCCCGCGCCTTGCGCAGGTAACTGACCAATTCGTTCATTTTCTCAACACCTTGCCGCGGTACCGCGGCATCAAACACGAAAGACTCGAAGTCCTGCCCCGGGTCCCGCGAACAGATTCCGCCGTTGGCGCAATAGCTGTTCATCAGGACGCTGTCGGGCCCGCACGCCAAGCCGAGACGACACGCCGCCACCTGCCACGCCAGTTGCGTGAACTGGCTGCCCGCCACCAGCCCGCTCAACGCATCATCACCGGCGGCCATGACGCCCATCGCCGGTGAAATCGCCAGAAACGCTTCCGGATCCTGCGACTGCTGGACCCGCTCCACCAGCCCGCGCCGGTAGTCCGCCTCCTTGTGCAACGGCTCGCCCATCGCCAGCAGCGCGGCCTCGG
>NZ_BAZI01000381.1 GCF_001310775.1 Stenotrophomonas pictorum JCM 9942 | reverse complement strand
CGCTGCCGACCGCGGTCCCGGCGCACGCGTTCGCCAGCGCCATCAATGCCGCCGACTTCGCCGAGCTGGTCAAGACCCTGGCCTCGGATGAGTTCGAAGGCCGCGCGCCAGGCAGCAACGGCGAGGAACTCACGGTCAACTATATCCGCGACCAGATGCAGCGCATCGGCCTGCAGCCGGGCAACGGCGACAGCTGGTTCCAGGACGTGCCGATGACCGAAACCACCGCCGATCCCAACACCGTGCTGAAGATCCAGCGCGACGGCACGGTGCAGGAACTGACGTTCGGCACGGACATGGTCATCGGTACCCGCAGCGGCCAGCCGGAAATCAAGATCGCCGACAGCGACCTGGTCTTTGTGGGCTACGGCGTGGATGCCCCCGAACAGGACTGGAACGACTACGCCGGCCAGGACTGGACCGGCAAGACGGTGGTGATGTTCGTCAACGACCCCGGCTTCCATGTCGATGACGCCAAGCTGTTCGACGGCAAGCGCATGACCTACTACGGGCGCTGGACCTACAAGTTCGAGGAAGCCGCGCGCAAGGGTGCTACGGCCGCACTGATCGTGCACGACACCGCCGGTGCCTCCTATGGCTGGGACGTGGTGAAGAACTCCTGGGGCGGCGCGCAGTACGACCTGCCGGCCACAGAGGACAAGGAGCCGCGCCTGCAGGCACAGGGCTGGCTCAGCGCCGACGCGGCGCGGCAGCTGTTCGCCGAAGCCGGGCTGGATCTGGACAAGGCCTACCGCGATGCCAGCAAGCGCGGCTTCAAGCCCGAACCGCTGAAAGCCAAACTGTCACTGGATCTGCAGAGCACCATCGCACAAAAGAAGTCGCGCAACGTGGTGGGTGTGCTGCCCGGCGGCAAGCGCGCCGACGAAGCCGTGCTGTACATGGCGCACTGGGATCACCTGGGCAAGCACGAGGGCGAAGAAGGCGACAACATCTACAACGGTGCGGTGGACAACGCCACCGGCGTGGCCGGCATCCTCGAGATCGCCGACGCATGGCGCACCAGCCCACGCCGCCGGAACGCTCGGTGGTATTTCTGGCCGTCACCCTGGAAGAATCCGGGCTGCTGGGTTCGCAGTACTACGTGAACCACCCGACCTTCCCGCTGGATAAGATCGCCGGCGTGATCAATATCGACGCGATGTCGGTCAATGGCCGTGCGCGCGACATGACCGTCACCGGGTTTGGCAGTTCCGAGCTGGAAGACATCCTCAAGCCGCTGGCAACCGGGAAGGGCCGTACGCTGCATGCCGAAGCGGCCGTACAGAGCGGCTTCTACTTCCGCTCGGACCACTTCAACTTCGCCAAGGCCGGCGTCCCGGCGCTGTACGCAGACGGCGGTGAAGATCTGATCGACGGCGGCACCGCGGCAGGCAAGCGTGCCGCCGAAGCCTATGGAAAGGAGCGTTACCACGGTCCCAAGGACGAGTACGATCCGGCGACCTGGAAGCTGGACGGTGCCATCGAAGACCTGGAACTGTTGTACGGCGTCGGCAGCCATCTGGCCGGCGGCGATGCGTGGCCGAACTGGTACGAGGGCAACCCGTTCAAAGCCAATCGCGATTCGATGATGAAAAACAAGCCAAACGGCAAGCCCTGAGCTACCCACCGCTCCACTCAAACGGCACCTTGACGGCGCCGTTTTTCGTCCTGCGACGCCAGCGCATGCCCTGAAGCCGCCGGCTTCATGAGACTGAACAGTGCACATCCCCGCAACACCTCCTTCACCCGGTCTGCGAGCCGTGGCACCCAACATTGCCCGTGCCACCCATCAATGGAGAACGAGCGATGCATTTTCGGATCCTCACCACTTCCCTGCTTGTTGCCGCCTTCGGCGCCGCGGTTCCGGCCTATGCGCAAAGCGCCTCCAGTGATCCGGCCGCCGGCAGCAACGGTCTGACCCAACGGGAGGTCAGGACCCTGCTGGAAGAGCAGGGATACCGCGACATCAAACAGATCCAGTTCGACGATGGCCTGTGGGAAGCCCATGCGGTCAGCGGCAACGGCAAACGCCTGGAAGTGAAAGTGGACCCGCTCCGCGGCCGGATCTATCCCGAAGATGGCACCGCCGTTTCACGCATGAACAAGGACGAGATCCATGCCTCCCTCAGCGCGCAGGGTTTCTCCAATATCCGCGACCTGAAGTTCAAGGACAGTCTCTGGCATGCCGAAGCCGACAATTCCAACGGCCGTAAAGTCGAGCTGCGGATCGACCCGGAGGACGGCACGATCGTCACCGCCCGCAATGACTGAGCCCGCCGCAGTGTCGAGCGCTCACACCGACCCGTTCTTTCACATCACCGCCCCGGGTATTGCTTCTCGCTGGGCGCATGCGGTGGTGATGCGCCAGCGGGCGCGCTGAACGCCATTTTCTGGCGGCTGTCCCCCAAGCCCGGCCGCTGCCGGGCTTTTTGTTGCCGGCGTCCTTTACGGCCTGCAGCAGGGCGTGGCGCAATAAAAAACCCCGCTGCGTTAGCAGCGGGGTTTGGT
>NZ_BAZI01000380.1 GCF_001310775.1 Stenotrophomonas pictorum JCM 9942 | reverse complement strand
TCAGTTGCCGCTGCCGGCCAGCGCCGGGGAGTTGAGGTTCAGGGCCTGGGTCAGCGTCTGCAGGCTGGCCAGCTCGCCGCCGTCGGCCGCTTCGATCCAGATCTGGGCATAGCGCTTCTTGTCCAGCTTGACCACGGTGATACGGCGCGACTCCAGCCCCGGCAGGTCGCGGCCGCCCATATCCATCTTGTACCAGTGCAGCGCCTCGCCGCCGAAGGTGCCTTTTTCCGCGCGCAGCGCCCGGGTCAGGGCGATGCCCGGATCACGCGCGGTGAGCATCATGTTGAGCACGGTACGGCCATCGGGGGTGGTGGCCTTGCAGACGATGAAGTCGCTCTGGGCCTGCTGTTCCCAGTGCAGGCCGCTGTCGGCCGGCAGCAGCGGGCACTGGGCGGTCTGCTGGGCCGAGGCGGTGGCAGCGGCGGCAAGCAACAGGGCGGCACAAACGGTACGGACAGTCTTCACTTCGCTTTCCCCATGAAACACCGCCCGCTACCGGCGCGATGGATGTTGTGTGGATCGTTGAAGGCGGTTGCGCGGCTGGTGGCCAGTTCCCTCGCGCCCGTTGCGCGCATCCCCATGCGCGCCAGCCGAGGTCCGACGGTATTACACAACCGCCGTCACTTGCAAAGCATGTTTCAGATCACACAAAAAAGCGGCCCCGCCGGGGGCCGCTTCTGTCACGTGCTACCGGCAACGGCCTAGTTGTCGCTGCCGATCCACTTGTAGGCGATGCCGCCGATCATCGCGCCCAGGATCGGCGCCACCCAGAACAGCCACAGCTGGCTGATCTGCCCGGGGCCGGCAAACACCGCCACCGCGGTGGAGCGGGCCGGGTTGACCGAGGTGTTGGTGACGGGAATGGAGATCAGGTGGATCAGCGTCAGCGCCAGACCGATGGCGATCGGCGCGAAGCCGGCCGGCGCCTTGCCGTGGGTGGCACCCATGATCACCACCAGGAAGAATGCGGTCATCACCACCTCGCACAGGAACGCGGCCGCGACGCTGTAGCCGCCCGGCGACAGTGCGCCGTAGCCGTTGCTGGCGAAGGCACCGGCCTGGCTGCCGTCGATGGCGAAACCGGCATTGCCCTGGGCGATCTGCAACAGGATGAATGCCGCGGCCACGCCGCCCAGCACCTGCGCCACGATGTACGGCAGCAGGTCTTTGCCGGAGAAGCGGCCGCCGGCCCACAGGCCCACGCTCACCGCCGGGTTGAAGTGGGCACCGGAGATGTGGCCGAAGGCATAGGCGCCGGTCAGCACGGTCAGGCCGAAGGCCAGCGCCACCCCGTGGAAACCGATCCCCAGCGGATTGCCGTCGCCACCGAAATTGGCCGCCAGCACCGCGCTGCCGCAGCCGCCCAGCACCAGCCAGAACGTGCCGAGAAACTCGGCCGCCAGTCGCTTGCTCATATCCATGCGTGTTTCCCCTCGATTCCCCGGAGCGGGTGGTGGAAACATAAGCCAGCGGCGTGCGGGCGGCGTATTGAAAGCGTTAAGGCCGCGGCGGCTTAGGCCGGCAGCGGAATGAACTCCTTGTCATCGCCCGGAATCGTGCCGAAGCGGCCGGCCTGCCAGTCGTCCTTGGCCTGCTCGATGCGCTCCTTGGAGCTGGAGACGAAGTTCCACCACAGGTGGCGCGGACCATCCAGCGGCTCGCCACCCATCAGCATCGCCTTGACCGGGGTTCTGGCGCGCAGCGCCCGCGCGCGCCGGCCTCGGGAAGCACCAGGTGCATGGCCGGCACATCCACCCCGTCCAGCTGCGCCTCGCCTTCCAGAATGTAGAGCGCACGCTCCACGTGGCTGGCGTCCAGGTCGATCTCCGCGCCCGGGTCCAGATCGATGGCCACATTCAAGGTGTCGGCAAACACCTGCACCGGCGATTCCTCGCCATAGGCGCGGCCGGCGATCACCCGCAGCAGCGCACCGTTCCGGCGCTGCTGCGGCAGCTGGCCGGCGCTGAAGTGGTGGAACGCCGGGACGGATTCCTCGTGCGACTTCGGCAGCGCGATCCAGGTCTGCATGCCGTGCAGCGGGTGGTCGTGGCCACGCTCGGCCGGCGGGGTGCGCTCGGAATGGGCGATGCCACGGCCTGCGGTCATCCAGTTCACATCACCCGGGCGGATGATCTGCTCCGAACCCAGCGTGTCGCGGTGGCCGATCTGCCCGGACCACAGGAACGTCACCGTGGCCAGGCCAATATGCGGATGCGGGCGCACGTCGATGCCCTGGCCGGGGGCGAACACCGCCGGGCCCATGTGGTCGACGAACACGAACGGCCCCACGCTGCGCGCCTGCAGGGTGGGCACCGCACGCCGCACCTGGAAACCGCCCAGGTCGTGCACGCGCGGATTGAGGATCGTGGTCATGGAAAACTCCCGGTTGCGTTGGGCCGCAGGATTGCACGGGGGCGGAGCGCTGTCCGTACCGGCCCGGAAACGGATTGTTGCGACAGGCCTCGCTCACCCTCGGCCTCACCCGGCCGGGGCGCGGCCATCGCGGCGCGAG
>NZ_BAZI01000379.1 GCF_001310775.1 Stenotrophomonas pictorum JCM 9942 | reverse complement strand
CCGCTGGCGATGGTCAGGCCGGAGCTGGCCAGGGCCTGGGCGAAATCGCGCGCATGATCGCGCCCGCCGGCACTGGGGTTGCGGCTGCCGACGATGGCGATGGCCGGTTGCCACAGGGTGGTCGGGTCCCCATCGACAAACAGTGCCAGCGCCGGATGCGGACTGGCGCGCAGCAGTGGCGGGTAGTCGGGATCGTTGCAACCGAGCAGATGATGGTGGGGCTGTTGCAGCCACGCCTGCGCGCGTACCAGGGTGTCGTGATCGGGATGGGCCAGTGACTGGCATTGGGCGGGTGTGCAGCCGGCCTCACGCCATGCGGCGGCACCGGCGGCCAGGGCTGCTTCGGCACTGCTGAAATGTGACAGCAGCGTGCGCCGCGGTTGATGGGGACCGCCGGCCAGCACCAGTCGCAACAGCGCTTCGGTAAACGGGGCAGGTCTGGCTTGGGAGGCATCGTCCATCGGCCGAGCCTGACCCGCAAACAGCGACGGCGCCCTCGGGCGCCGTCGCTTTGTCGCGTAGGGTTTTGCCGCTTACTGCGCGTCGGGGTGCTTGAGCTCGTAACCGACGCGGGCCTGCCGGGTGCCTTCCATCACCAGCGCGTAGCTGACCTTGTCGAAGGTGCGGAACACCATTGCGTGGGCGGCATATTCGTCCGGCAACGAGACACGGCTGCCGCCGGCCTTGAGCGCATCGTCCGCGCGCGAGGTGGACTTGCTGCCTGTCACACGGTCGTTGATGTGACTGCCATTGCGCCAGATCGAGAACACCGTGCCATTGTCGATGCCATCACGCGCCCCGCCGGAGATGGCGATGACATCGCGCGGACCGCCGGAGGTGAAGGTGTCGGCCACTGCCAGCACGCGCAGATGGCCCGGCGCTGCGGCACTGGCCGGGGCGTGCGGAACGAACTGCAGGTCGTACGGGTTGGCCTGCACCGGCACGATGCGGTCACCGGCACGGACTTCGCGCCCGCTGTCTTCCAGCTTCAGGGTGGACGCCTGGACGCCGCCGCTGGCGACCTGGGTCAGCGTGCCAACGTTGACCTGGGCCAGTTCGTAGCCGAGGAACTCGCTGCGGTCGCCGGTGGCCACGTAGTTCTTCCACAGGTTGCCGCTGCCGGGAACGGTATCGCCGCGGGCGTCCAGATCGTCGGTGGGCTTGGGCTGGCCGAAGCGCACGGTCGGGCGGACCACCGCGTAGCGCTGGCCCGGCTGGGCGTCCTGCAGGCCCAGCACATAGGCGTTCTGGCCGGCGCTGGCGCGCAGGCGGTTTTCTTCCAGGCCGACGACATAGGGCAGCTCCTTGAAGCTGTCCACAACGGTCAGGTTCTTCAGGAACGGCTCAACGTCCGCCAGCGGGATCGCGTTGATCGGTGCTTCCTGGCGCGGGCCGGGCTGGGCGGTGACGCGGTCCAGGTAGGCCAGGCTCAGCACGTCGCCCGGATAGATCAGGTGCGGATTCTTGACCTGCGGGTTGGCCTGCCAGATTTCCGGCCAAAGCCACGGCTTTGTCAGGAAACGTGCAGAGATGTCCCACAGCGTGTCGCCCTTCTTCACCACATAGGTGTCAGGGTGCGCGCCGTTCATATCCACGGCGACGGCGTACGTCGTGACGGTCAGCAGCGCCACGGCGGCGACCGTACGGAATTGTTTCAACATGGTTGCGATCTGCCTGATTCCCCAACAGGTTGCGGCACTATAGTGCAGAAACGGGGGCGCCGGGCAAGCGCAGGCGTTAGAATTGAGACATCTTGCCGAATTGATGCGGCATCCCCATATCCGGTATCACCATGGCCCTTCTGCCCATTCTCGAATTCCCCGATCCGCGGCTGCGTACCAAGGCGGCTCCCGTCGATGCTGCCGAAGTGACCACGCCGGTCTTCCAGCAGCTGCTCGATGACATGTTCCAGACCATGTACGAGGCGCCGGGCATCGGCCTGGCGGCCAGCCAGGTGGACGTGCACAAGCGCTTCATGGTCATCGACACCAGCGAGGAGCGCAACACGCCGATGGTGTTCATCAATCCGCAGATCGTCAGTGCCAGCGAAGGCGGCCGCGTCTACCAGGAAGGCTGCCTGTCAGTGCCCGGTATCTATGCCGATGTGACCCGCGCCGACAGCATCGTGGTGCGTTTTATCGACCGCGACGGCAAGCAGCAGGAGCTGGTCGCCGACGATCTGCTGGCCACCTGCATCCAGCACGAGATGGATCATCTGGACGGCAAGCTGTTCATCGATTACCTCTCGCCGCTCAAGCGCGAGATGGTGCGCAAGAAACTGGCCAAACAGCGCAAGCACGTGGCCTGAGTCCAGTGGTGACCCGGATGTGTCCGGGTTGCCCGTGGCGGGAGCCGTAGCCGGATCCCGCGATGCACGGCGCCGCCCTCCGGCGCCGTTGTTCTTTCCGGGAGTGGGATTGCCATGAGAATCGTTTTTGCCGGTACGCCGGAGTTCGCCGTCGCCTCGCTGGGAGCGGCCGCGCGCCAGCACGAAGTGGTGGCGGTCTACACCCAGCCCGA
>NZ_BAZI01000378.1 GCF_001310775.1 Stenotrophomonas pictorum JCM 9942 | reverse complement strand
CGGCCACGCAGGACGCGGCCGAACCGCCCATGCCCGAGCCCAGCGGGATGCCCTTTTCGATTTCCACCTCGAAACCGAACGGCAGCTGCAAGGCCTCACGCAAGGCGATCAGCGCCGCGCCGGCGGTATTGCTGGGCGCATCCAGCGGCAGATCCAGCGTGGTGCCGCGGATTGCGCTGATCCGCACCTCCGGCGCAGCGATCCGCCGCACCGCGACCGTGTCACCGACACCGGCGATCGCATGCCCGAGGATGTCGAAGCCCACCCCGGCATTGCCGACCGACGCCGGCGAAAACGCGCGTACCCAGTCACTCACAGCCGTGCCCCCTCGCCCGCCGCCACCCGCAGCACATCGGCAAACACTCCGGCCGCGGTAACCTCTGGACCGGCCCCCGGGCCCTGCACCACCAGCGGGTTGTCGCAGTAACGACGGGTGGTGAACTGCACCACGTTGTCGGTCAGGCGCAGGTTGGCGAAGGCGTGATCGGTGGCCAGTTCCACCAGCCCCACGCTCGGCGGCTGCCCGGGTTTGAACGTGGCGACATAGCGCAGCACATTGCCACGGCCACGCGCTTGGGCCAGACGCTGCCCGAAGGCGGCATCCACCTCGTGCAGACGTGCCATGAATTCCTCCACGCTGGCCTGGCGCAGCGCTTCCGGCACCAGACTCTCCACCGTCACCTGTTCCAGACTGAGTGGATAGCCGGCCTCGCGGGCGAGAATCACCAGCTTGCGCGCCACGTCCACGCCGGACAGGTCATCGCGCGGATCCGGCTCGGTGTAGCCCATCGCGCGGGCCTGGGTGACCAGTCCGGAGAACGGCACACTGCCGTCGTACTTGTTGAACAGCCAGGCCAGCGTGCCGGAGAAGATGCCGGAGATCGCCATCACCTCGTCACCGGTATCGACCAGATCGCGCAGCGTGGTGATCACCGGCAGGCCCGCGCCCACCGTGGCCTCATAGCGGAAGCGCGCACCACTGGCTTCGGCCGCATGACGGATCGCCTGGTAGCGCGGCAGCGGGCCGGCGCCGGCCTGCTTGTTCGGAGTGACCACATGGATGCCGGCCTGCAGCCAGCCGGCGTAGCGGTCGGCCACTTCCGGGGCGCCGCTGCAATCGATGATCAGGGTATGCGGCAGACGCGCGGACAGCAGGTGTTCGGTGAACCGGTCCAGGTCCGCCGGCTCGGCCGCCGCCTCGAACGCCGCTTTCCAGTTGCCCCGCAGACCGCGCTGGTCCAGCAGCATGCGGCTGCGCGAGGTGACCGCACGCAGCCGCAGATCCAGCCTGGCCTTGGCCAGCAGCTGCGCCTGCGAATTGTGCAGCTGTTCCAGCAGCGCGGCGCCGACGTTTCCGGGGCCGATCACACCGACCGAGAAGGTCTGCGGCGACAGCCAGAAACCGGCGTGCGCCGCGCGCAGCGCCTTGGTCGCATCGGCGCTGTCGATGGCCACGGAGATGTTGCGCTCGGACGAGCCCTGCGCGATGGCCAGGATATTGACCTGCGCCCTGCCCAGCGCTTCGAACAGCCGCGCGGCCACGCCCGGCTGACCGGCCATGCCGTCCCCCACCGCCGCCAGCACGCTGACCCCGCCGGTCAACTGCACCCGCTGCACCTGGCCGGCCGCCAGCTCATGCGAAAAGCCTTGCAGCAAGGCATTGCGCGCGCGCTCGGACTCGGCCTGCTTGACCACGCAGCAGATCGAATGCTCCGACGAGCCCTGCGAGATCATCACCACCGACACATGCGCATTGCGCAGCGCGGCGAACACCCGTTCGGCCGTGCCCGGCACGCCGATCAGGCCGGTGCCTTCCAGGTTCAGCACCGCCAGATCCGCACTCAGGGTCAGACCCTTGATCGGCCCGCAGCTGACGCTTTCGGCACTGATCCGGGTACCGGGATGATCCGGCGCGAAGGTATTGCGGATGATGATCGGCAGACCGCGCTCGATCGCCGGGGACATGGTCTGCGGATGCACCACCTTGGCGCCGAAATAGGCCAGCTCGCAGGCCTCGTCGTAGCTGAGCGACTCCAGCTGCACCGCTTCGGGCACCACCCGTGGATCGGCTGACAGCACGCCATCGACATCGGTCCAGATATGCAGTTCATCGGCGGCGAACAGCGCGGCAAAGATCGCACCGGAGAAATCGCTGCCGTTTCGCCCCAGCGTGGTGATGTGGCCGCTGCGGTCGCGGGCGACGAAGCCGGTGACCACCAGCCGCCGCGCCGGATGCTGCTGCCGCCAGTGGGCCAGTTTGGCGGCACTGGTCTTCCAGTCCACATCCACGCCCAGCTCGCTGTGATCGACCACCAGCACGTCACGGGCGTCGAGCACCTCGCACTCCTCGCCCAGCGCCTGCAGGTGGTGACCGAGCAGATGCGCGGAGAACACCTCGCCCATCCCCTGCACGCGCTCCAGCACCTCGCGCGGCAATTCGCCGATCACCGCCAGCGCCGAGAGCACGTCGGCCAGCCGCTCGAAACGGCCATCGAGCCATTCGATGGTCGGGCCGGCGTGCT
>NZ_BAZI01000377.1 GCF_001310775.1 Stenotrophomonas pictorum JCM 9942 | reverse complement strand
ATCACGGTGAGGGAGGCTGGCATGGTTTTTTTCGCGTACCGGTGGCTGGGGGCTGCTGTTGATGGCGGCCAGTGCCGGCGCCGCCCCGGCGGTATCGCCGGCCAGTGGTCCGCAGCAGGCCGGCCATGCGCGATGTGGCCACGCTGGCGCCGGGGTTCGACCTGGAGATGCGCTACGCCGGCAGCGACAACTTCACCGGCCGTCCGGTGCCCGGTTACGAGGCGCCACACTGCTATCTGCTCGACGCCCCGGCGCAGGCCCTGGCACGGGTACAACGCGCCTTGCAGGCGCAAGGCCATGCCTTGCGTCTGTACGACTGCTATCGGCCGGTGCGCGCGGTGCAGGCCTTCGTGGTCTGGGCGCATGATCCGGCCGACCAGCAGGCCAAAGCCCGCTACTACCCGAACATCGACAAATCCCGGCTGCTGGACGGCTATATCGCCGAGCACTCCGGGCACAGCCGCGGTGCCACGGTCGACCTAGGTCTGCTCGATTGCCGCCAGGGGCCGTGTGTTGCACTGGACATGGGCACCGGCTTCGACCACTTCGACCTGAAGGCGCATACCGACAGCCCGGACATCAGCGCCGCGCAACGCGCCAACCGCCAGCTGCTGGTCGCCGCGATGCAGGCCGAGGGTTTTGCCAACTACCCGATGGAATGGTGGCATTTCACCTTCCAGCCCGAGCCCACGCCCGACACCGCCTACGATTTCCCGGTGCAGTGACGCCGGTGCCGGCGGGTAGACTGCGTGTCCCTGTTCCGGAGCGGTCGACGCGCCCATGAATCTGGTTCTGCATTTCGGCCTGCTGGGCTCGCTGGAGCGGCGCTGATCGCGCTGGCGATCGGTTTCGTCGTGTTCGCGCTGTGGTGGCAGGTCTGCCGGCGCAACGGGCTGTCACACGGGCACGCGATCGCCTGGGCCAGCCTGATCGCCTGTGCCCTCGCCGCGGGCGTGGACAGCTGGAACCTGTTCTATCTGGGCATGGTGCGGCTGGAGTCGCCGCTGTACGCGCGCCTGGCGCTGGCCGGCATCCACGATCCGGATCAACTGGGCCTGCGGGTGCTGCTGGAAGTGCTCGGTGCGGTGATCGGCGTCGGGCTGGGTTGGTGGTGGTTCATCTCGCGCCATCAGCCTTCTGACGACAGCGATGTCGCTTAAATACCGTTCCAATCGCATATCAGCGCGATGGGTGGAACGCTTGAATGCGCCGCTTACTTTCCTGTCACGAGGCGCTAACGCCGCAGTAGCCGCTGCTGGTGCGACAAGGGTTAAGGCAATGTCTTTCGCTGTTTTCCAGCGACAAGACCGTTCAGCCAAGGCTTGTCAGGGTTGGTTCCGCGCAGTTGATGCGCTTTTCCAAGCTGACGAGGAAATACCCGATGACCCTTCGTAATCGAACCCCGCTGTTCGCCCTGGTTGCTGTGGTGGGTTCGGCGCTGGCGCTGCCGGCGATGGCGCAAAGTGCCGCCCAAGAGCAGGCTGCCGCCGCACAGGTCCAGGCACAGCAGGCGCAGGAAGCTGCCGCGGACGCTTCCGCGCATGCGGCCCAGGCCTCGGCGGCGGCCAATGGCGGCCAGACTTGGGCCAGCATGGACGCCGACAGTGACGGCAGCATCAGCAAGACCGAGGCGCAGGCCAATGCAGGGTTGGCGCAGGTGTTCGAGCAGGCCGACAGCGACAAGGACGGCCTGCTGACCCCGGACGAGTACCGCAGTTACGTCGCGGCCCAGCAGAACTAGGCCGCCCCGCGGTGAGGGAGGAAAGGGCGGCCGCTGCCGCCCTTTTCTTTGAGCTGCCTGCGGCCGGGTTTATCCTGTGCCCATGAACAGCGCAGACATTTCCGCCATCGGCCTGGTCGGCTTCGATGGTGATGACACGCTCTGGAAGAGCGAAGACTACTACCGCGCCGCCGAGCAGGAATTCGAGAGCATCCTTGGCCACTACATCGACCTGCACGACGCCGGCACCGCCCAGCACCTGTTGAAGGTGGAGCGCCGCAACCTGGCCGTGTTCGGTTATGGCGCCAAGGGTATGACCCTGTCGATGCTGGAAGCGGCCATCGAACTGACCGGCGAGAAGATCTCCGCCACGCACCTGCACCAGATCATCGAGATCGGCCGCCGCACCCTGCAGCATCCGGTGGATGTCATCGACGGCGTGCGCGAGGCGGTGGCGGCCATTGCCGCCGACTATCCGGTGGTGCTGATCACCAAGGGCGATCTGTTCCACCAGGAGCAGAAGATCGAGCGCTCCGGGCTGCGGGATCTGTTCCCGCGCATCGAGATTGTTTCGGAGAAGGACCCCGCCACCTATGCGCGGGTGCTGGCCGAGTTCAACCTGCCGGCCGAGCGCTTCGTGATGATCGGCAACTCGCTGCGCTCGGATATCGAACCGGTGCTCGGTCTGGGCGGCTGGGGCATCCATACCCCGTATGCGGTGACCTGGGCGCATGAAGCCGAGCACGGGGTGTCGGCCGATGCGCCGCGGCTGCACCAGGCCGATACCGCCCACCAGTGGCCGGACGCGGTGCGTGC
>NZ_BAZI01000376.1 GCF_001310775.1 Stenotrophomonas pictorum JCM 9942 | reverse complement strand
CCGCCGCGGTCGAGGCGCACTCCGAGCACCCGCTGGCGCAGGCCATCCTGAAGCGTGCCGGTCCGGTAGCCGAGCGCGCTACCGCGTTCACCAACATCGATGGCCAGGGCGCTACCGGCGTGGTTGACGGGGTGCAGGTGGTGCTGGGCAACCGGATCCTGATGGTCGAGCACGGCATCGACCTCTCGGTATTGGAAGCGGAGGCTGCGCGCCTCACCGGTGCCGGTCGCACGGTGATCTATGCCGGGGTGGGTGACCGGCTCGCAGGCTTCTTCGCGATTGCCGACGCGATCCGGGAGACCTCGCGCGCGGCCATCGACGAATTGCACCGGCGCAACATCAAGGTGGCGATGATCACCGGCGACAACCGCCCCACGGCCGAGCGCGTGGCACAGGACCTGGGAATCGACATCGTGCTGGCCGACGTGCTGCCGGGCGGCAAGGCCGATGAGGTCATCAAGCTGCAGTCGCAGGGCCTCAAGGTCGGCATGGTGGGCGACGGCATCAACGACGCACCGGCGCTCACCCAAGCCGACGTTGGGTTCGCGATCGGCGCCGGCACCGACGTCGCCATCGAGAGTGCCGACATCGTGCTCATGCACAGCGACCCTTATGACGTCGTTCGCGCGACCACCATCGCCCACGCCACTCTGCGCAAGATGCATCAGAATCTGGGCTGGGCCGTGGGCTACAACGTGCTGGCCTTTCCGCTGGCGGCCGGTGTGCTCTATCCGTTCGTGCTGTCGCCAGAAATCGCCGCGCTGTCGATGTCGGGCAGTTCGGTGATCGTCGCCCTCAACGCGTTGCTGCTCAAACGCCTTCCACTGGCGGATGCCGCCACCCCTCGCAGCCCATCTAAGGAGTCCACACCATGAATACGGTCACACACGTCGCCCATTCCAGACCCCGAGGTACCAATCGCAGCCATTGGGTCGCCGCACTGGCCCTCGCGCTCGCGTTCGCATTGCCGGGGGTCGTCTCCGCGAACGAGGGTGGGTTCCGCCACAACGTGTTGATGCGCGGCCAGGTGCTGGAAAAGCAGGACGGAACGCTTGTGGTCTGTGTCGGGCAGGCCGACGGTGCCCAGGTCGGGCAGGTGCTGGACGTGATCCGGCACAAGCGCCGTATCCGGCATTCGCGGGCCGGCGGTCCACGCTACCGCCGCGAGAACGTTGGCCAAGTGCGCATCGTCGAACTGTTCGACAGCCACTACGCGGAGGCTGAAGTGATCTCCGGGAGCCCCAAGGTCAACGACACAGTGGAGCTGATCCGCCCCTGACAGGCGCGCGGGCGATGCAGATGCGCCTCGGCCCTCGCCATGCCCTCCGCAATCACTTCCCTTCCAGGACAGGAGCCACACCATGACAGCGTCTTCCAACCCCACCCTGCAATTCCTCGGTGCCGCGGGCACCGTGACCGGCTCGCGCTACCTGGTCGAGGCCAACGGTCAGCGCGTGCTCGTGGACTGCGGCCTGTTCCAGGGCTACAAGCAATTGCGCGAGCGCAACTGGGCTCCGTTTCCCGTCGAGGCGTCATCAATCGACGCGGTGGTCCTGACCCACGCCCACCTGGACCATTCGGGCTACTTGCCCGCACTGGTCAAACAAGGGTTCCGCGGCCGGATCCACTGCACCCATGGCAGCGTGGCCCTGTGCGGCCTGCTGCTTCCCGACAGCGGACACCTGCTCGAAGAGGAGGCCAAGTACGCGGCCCGCAAGGGGTACTCCAAGCACAAGGAACCACGGCCGCTTTATACCGAGGATGACGCCCGCCGCAGCCTGAAGCAGCTCAAGGGGCATGACTATGGTCGCGACATCGAGGTCGCATCAGGCGTCACGATCCGCTTCCATCCTGCCGGCCACATCCTGGGCGCTGCCCATGTCAGCCTTGACGTCCAGGGCCAGCGCCTGCACTTCAGTGGCGACCTGGGACGGCAGCAGGAGTCGCTGATGAATCCGCCGACGCCCCTGCCCGCCTGTGACGTCCTGGTCTGCGAATCCACATATGGCAATCGGGAACACATTCCGATCGACCAAGAAGCCGAGCTGGCACCGATCATCCGCCGCGTTGCCGCCCGCGGGGGCGTGATCGTCATTCCCGCCTTTGCCATCGGCCGCGCCCAGGCGCTCATGCTGCATATCGCCCGGCTGCGTGAGCGCAAGGACATCCCTCGCGTGCCGGTCTACCTCAACAGCCCGATGGCGATCAACGCGACCCGGCACTACCACGACCACCACTCCGAGCACCACGTGTCCGACGAGGACTGCCAGCGGATGTTCGACGTGGCCACCTTCGTCAACACTGTAGAAGAGTCGAAGGCACTCAACCGCCAGCGCGGGCCGATGATCATCATCTCGGCCAGCGGCATGATCACCGGCGGGCGCGTGCTGCACCACATCGAGGCGTTCGGCCCCGATGACCGCAACGCGATCCTGCTCGCGGGCTACCAGGCCGGAGGAACACGCGGTGCCGCGCTGGCGGCAGGCAAGCGCACGTTGCGCATGTTCGGCCGCGAGGTCCCCATCCGCGCGAGGTGGTG
>NZ_BAZI01000375.1 GCF_001310775.1 Stenotrophomonas pictorum JCM 9942 | reverse complement strand
GCCATCGGTGTCGGCGGCCGGCAAGCGGAGGTTGCCGCGCAAGTGGCCAAGCATGGCCTGCTCGGCCTGGGCCAGTTGCTGCTGGCCGGCATCGCGGCCCAGCACCTGCTTGCCGAGCGGAATAAAGCTCACCGCCACCGCGGTGAGCAATGCGGCGATCACCAGCACCACCGCCAGTTCCAGCAGGCTGAAGCCTCGGTGGTGGCGCGAGGAGATCGGCCTCATCGGCCTGCTCCGGCCGGTGCCAACGGGCCAACCGCGCCCCGCTGGTCGGCCTTGAGGATCAGGTTGCCGGCACCGATCACGATCGGGCTTTCCTGGCCGCTGCCGATGGCGGTCTGCGCGGCTTTCAGATCCTCATACTTTTGCCGCAGGTCGTTGTAGCGGGCCTGCAGGTTTTCCCGGTTGGTGGTCGCCTGCTCGCTTTGCGCCCGGGACCGCTGCCAGTCGGAATAGGCCTGCGCGTAGGTGTAATACCTGCATCCTCCAGAAATCATGCAAATGAACGAAGGTGCCGGATCCAGCAGCGGCATTCCGCGTTTGCCCGATTCCTGGGAGAAATCGTCGTAGTAGCGGGTCCGCTTCTCGCTGGAGCTGTCTTTGCCCGCCCGGGTGCAAGCAGCGCTGCGGTTCTGGTAGCCGCACCAGGTGTAGGCCCCGGTGTCCTCCTCGATCAGCATCTTCTCGAACACCCATTGCTTGGGGTACTCGATGTAAGGGGAGGGCTGGTCGTCGTAGGCTTTCCGGATCGTCTTGAGCAGTGCCTGGTAGGTCTTCAGTTCACTCTCCGCCCTGGCCAGATTGGCGGCGATCATCGGCTTGCACTGCAGGTTGTAGTCGCGCGGATTCTTCTGCATCTCGTCGACAACCGTCAGCTTGCCGTTCTCGTACTGGGTGCTCTGGCAGGTATCCAGATAGCGGACCTGGTTGTTGGAGTTGTCGCAACGGATCTTGTCCTCCTGCGATGTGGCTTTTCCGCAGATCTTGCTGGCATCGTCACGGGCCATCTGCAGCAGCGTGGCGAAGCTGTCCTTCTGCTTTTTCAGCTCGTCGACCGCATCGGTCATCTCTTCCACGTAGCGCTTTGCATCGGACCACTGCTCGGCCAGCCGCAGGCGCTTGAGGGCATCGACCTTCGCGCTGGGTTTGAGATAGACCTTCCAGCTGTAGCCGGCATTCTCCCCGGACGCGGGCAGTGTGCAGGAGCTGTTCAGGCTGCCGCCGCCGGTCGCTTCGCAACGCCATTCCTGGTAGCGCGCGTCTGATGCACCGACATTGATGCGGTACGGTTCGATGGTGCGCTCATTGAAGGGCGAGATGCGATGGGTGTAGTACGCGTTCTCGACCGCCAGCGTCCGGTTCTCCTCGGCCCTGGCCTTGTCCACCTGTTGCTTCAGGCCGTCCTGGAATTCGGTTTTCTTGCTCAGGCATTCGTAGACCGGCTGACCGTTCTCGTCGAACACGACCTTCCCGTCTTTCATCACCGGAATCGGGAAATGGTCGGCCCCGAGCTTGTACTCGCAGGTTTCCACCATGGCGCCGAACAGGGTCACCTCCAGCTGCTTGAGCACATCCTCCACCGACTGGGCCTGTGGCTTCACCGCCCTTCTGGCCCGGTCGCGGGCCTTGACGCTGGCGTCCAGGGCCATGCCGACCGGGATCAGCGCGGCCGTATTCAATCCCAGGGCAACGGTGCCGCTGACGGCCGAGACGACCGCGGTCACCAGTGCGGTGATCTTGAACGCCACTTCCCAGCAGGTGATGCCCAGCGAGGCAATGCAGGTGGCAACTGCGCGAACCAGTTCGCCTGCCGACAGATAGGTGCTGCTCAGTGCGTCGTAGATCCCGCCCACGTTCAGGGCAATGGCGGCGATGGTCGTGGCCTGGGTGAAGGTGGCATCGATCACACCCAGCTCACCATTGCCGATGTTGTTTTCCTGCAACTCGCCAATGGTGGTATGGATCGCCACCGCGCCGGCCAGGGCATCCATGGCCATGATTCCAACACTCGGCGGGGCCTGGTCGGGCGAGGTGGTATCGGCAAACTGGCGGCAGCCAGGCTGTGCGCCATCGATTCGAATGTGCGTACCCGCACCCGGTCGTCGTAGTCGGCATCGCCGGGTTGCGCCGGACTTGGCAGCGCGATGCTGTCCGCGCTGTCGAAACGGCCATGTCGGCCCGGCTGGGTGCCGGCAGCCGTCAATCCGTAGGCGATGTTGTAACGCGCACCGGCGGCATCGACCGTATTGGCAGCGCTGGCATCGCCCTGGGAAAGTGAATTGCGATGCAGCGCGGCGCAGAAGTCCAGCCCATTGCCGACGACCGCAGGCGTACTGCCGGTTGTCCCGAACAAGGCGGGGGGACCGGCCGGGGCGGCTTCTTCCAGCGGCTCACCGTAGGCGTCGGGGATGAGGTAGGCATCGCCGGGTTCGCGCAGTGAGGGGAAGACCATCGGGGCGCCGGCGATGCTGCGCTGCGTTCCCTGCGATGCGGTGTAGCGCACCGGCCCGGCGGCCAGCGCTTGTTCGTTGGCACCCGGC
>NZ_BAZI01000374.1 GCF_001310775.1 Stenotrophomonas pictorum JCM 9942 | reverse complement strand
CGGGGCTGGACCCGTACAGATCGAACAGGCGGACACCGCGCGCCTGCCAATGTCCGCTGCCGGAACGATCGGATCCTGGCCCGACCTGTCCCGGCCCGCGTGCAGGATTACAGCACCTTGCCACCCGCGGCGGTGATGGCCTGCTCGATCTCCTGCGCGTTCACCGGTCCCAGGAACTGCTTGGCCACCTTGCCGTCCGGGCCGATCAGATAGGTCATCGGCAGACCGCGCGGGGTGGCAAAGTCGCTGGGCGGGTTGTAGGTGTCGATGATGGCGATCGGATAGGCCACCGGATGTGCCAGGAGGAAGGCCTGCATCTCCTCCAGCTCGATGTCCTCGTAGGCCAGCCCGATCACTTCGACATTGCTGCGCATGGCGTGCAGCGCCGACAGCTCGGGCATTTCCTGCAGGCACGGCCCGCACCAGGTCGCCCAGAAATTGATCACCACCCACTGCCCGCGTTGGCCAGCCAGATCGTAGGCCTTGCCATCGACGGTCTGCACCTGCAGCTGCGGCATCTCCGCGGTCTGCTGAACCACCTCCGCCTGCGCGGCCGCAGCACTGTCCGATTCGATCGCGGGCGGCGCCGGGGGCGGTGGCGCGACGGGCTCCTGCGGCGGCTTGCAACCGCTCAATATCAACACCAGCAGCGCGAATGGAAGGAGCTTGGCGGTCATCGGTGGTCTCCGGTAATAACGTAGATATCGTCCACGCGACGTTTGAGCAGCTCGCGCAGCGGCACGCGCAGTTCATCCAGCGCGCGGCAGGCGGCCTGGCCCAGGCTGTCGTCGCGGAACGGCAGGTATTCCTCGGCAGCGGGAATGCGCAGCTGCAGGCTCTCGTACAGGTCTTGCAGGCTGATGCTGTCCAGATCGCGCGACAGCAGCCATTCGCCGCGTTCGTCGCAACGCAGCAGGTTGATCTGCTCCAGCTGCTCCAGCAACTGTTGCAGCAACGAATCGGTGAGCATCGGCTCCAGACTCAGGATCTGCCCCTCGTCCAGACCCTGCCCGTTCTGGCGCGCTTCACGGAAACGCCCCAGCAGGCGCAGCAGCGCATACAGCTCGCAGCCCTGCGGCAGGCGCAAGGCCGCCGGCTGGTAGCGGAACGCGGCGATGGAAGAAGCCAGCGACGCTCCCAGCAGCACCGATACCCAGCCCAGGTAGATCCACAGCAGCAGGATCGGCACGAACGCCACCGTGCCGTACAGCTTCTGGTAGGACTGGAAGCTGCCCAGATACAGGCCCATCCCCCACTTCACCAGCTCCAGCATCAGCACTGCCAGCAAGGCGCCAGGGATGGCGTGGCGCCACTTCACCGTGTGATGCGGTACCACCCGGTAGATCAGTACCACACTGACGAATTCGATCAGCACCGGCGCCAGCCGCAAGCCCAGATCGGCCAGCAGCGGCCCTCGGTGGTGCCAAACAGCGGCAGCGACAGCACCTTGGCCGACACCGCCAGTGAGGCGGCGGCCAGCAGCGCACCCAGCGTGAGCACCGTCCAGTAGACGAGGAAGCGGGTCAGTTTGGGCCGCGCCGACGCCACCCGCCAGATCCGGTTGAAGGTCTGCTCCACGCTGTTGAGGGTGATCAGCAGCGATACCACCAGCGCGATGAAACCGGCCGCGGTCAGCTGCCCGGCGCTGGCCGAGAACTGGCGCAGATAGCCCTCGGCCGCGCGCGCCGCCGAGGGCACGAAGTTGGAGAACACATAGTCGCTGAGCGCCTCGCTCCAGCGGTCGAACATCGGAAACGCCGACAGCACCCCGAACACCACGATCGCCAACGGCACCAGCGCGAACACGGTGGTGTAGGCCAGCGAGCCGGCCGCCTGGAACAGGCGGTCATCGAGGAAGCGGCACCACAGGAACCGCGCGAAACTGGTGGTCCGCGCCCGGTCGCGCAGCCGTTCCATCCATAGATTGAGTGAATCCAGAGGTTCCATCGGGCAAGGGTACCCGATGCAAAGCGCGGCCCGCATCGCCGATACTGCCGGCTCCTGCGTGATGAGTGGATGGTGTGATGGCGGAAATTCTGGTGCTCTACTACAGCCGTGGGGGTTCGGTGGCACGGCTGGCGCGGCAGATCGCCCGCGGTATCGGCGAAGTCCCCGGCATGAGCGCCCGCCTGCGCACAGTGCCACCGGTGGCGCCGTCACCCAGACCAGCGCCCCCCCGGTACCCGAGGACGGCGCCCCGTATGTGGAAATCGCCGATCTGGCCGAATGCGCTGGCCTCGTGCTCGGCAGCCCGACCCGCTTCGGCAACATGGCCGCACCGGTCAAGCACTTCCTTGATGGCCTCGGCGCCGAATGGGTCAACGGCACCTTGGCCGGCAAACCGGCGGCGGTGTTCACCTCCACCGCCTCGATGCATGGCGGGCAGGAATCCACGCTGCTGTCGATGCACCTGCCGCTGCTGCACCACGGCTGCCTGATCGTCGGCATTCCCTTCACCGAGCCGGCGCTGAGCCACACCAGCAGCGGCGGCACGCCCTATGGCGCCAGCCATGTGGCCGGTGCGCAGGATGATCCGCAGCCCACCGACGACGAGGC
>NZ_BAZI01000373.1 GCF_001310775.1 Stenotrophomonas pictorum JCM 9942 | reverse complement strand
CGCGCAGCTGCGCGGTGGTGGTGTCGGCGCGCGGCTTCCACTGCGGCGCACGTTCGGCACGCGCCGGCAGCTGCTTGAGGTAGTGCGCCATCGCCTGCAGATCTTCGGCACTCATGTGCTGGGTGCTGTGCTGGACCACATCGGCCATGCCACCGAAGGCCGCGGTGCGATCGGTACGTCCGCTGCGCAGGAACTCGACGATCTCGGCCTCGCTCCACGTCGCCAGGCCGATATCCTCATCGCGCAGGCTCTTGGCATACCAGCCTTCGAGCACCGAGCCGGACAGGAACTGGCCGCTGCCGTCCTCGCCCAGCGCCTTCTCCTGGAACGCCAGCCCGCGCGGGGTATGGCAGGCCCCGCAATGGGCCAAGCCCTCCACCAGATAGGCGCCACGCTGCGCACTGGCATCCAGTGCCGGATCCACCCGGTGCTCGCGCGGACGGGCGAACATCAGCTGCCACCACGACAGCGGCCAGCGCATGCTTGCCGGCCACGGAATCGTGGTCGCGGCGTTGGTCTGCGCCACCGGCGCCACGCTGGACATGAAGTAGGCATACAGCGCCTTGATCTCCTCATCGGAGTTGATCATGTAGGACACATACGGCATCGCCGGATACAGCGGCTGGCCATCGGCGCGGATGCCACGGCGCACCGCCCGTTCGAAATCGGCGTAGTCGTAGCCCCCGATACCGGTGGCCTTGTCCGGGGTGATGTTGGTCGAATAGAGGGTGCCCATCGGCGTCTGCATGCCCAGCCCGCCGGCAAACGCATTGCCGCCGGGAGCGGTGTGGCAGGCGGCGCAATCGGCCACGCGCGAGAGGTATTCACCGCGCTGGATCAGCGCGCGATCGTGGATATCGACCTCGGCCACCTGCCGCGGTGCGAACCAGTGTGGCGTGGAGCGGGCGACACCGTAGGCAACCGCCATCCCCGACACCACCACCAACACCAGCTTCGTGAGTTTCTTCATGCGACCTGCCTTACCGGGAGCGCGGCCATTCTCCCGAGGCCGTCTGCGCGGGGTCATGATCCAGATCAATCACCGCCGCGCGTCTGCCGCACCGCAACGCGCAAAACGTGCAAAGGCAAGGGCGTTGCGGCATTCCACCCGGACGGCGCAGGATCCAACCGCCAGCATAGGCAAAGCCGGAACATCGCCGGACTGAAGGCTGGCCTGCGGCGTTGCACCGGTACCGGAGGGTACGTGGCCGCTGCAGAAAAAAGGCCAGGCAATGCCTGGCCCATCGGTTGTGCCTGGTGTCAGGCGATTGCGTGATGCTGGAGCAGCGTGGCCACGTCCAGACGTACGGTTTTGATCGACAGGCACTGCGGACACACCCGCTCAAGCACCTTGATCGCGGGCTCGTACACCGCGTTGCATTTCCTGCACTGGATCCATCCAGTCATGTCGGCTTGCATAAGCCTCCCTTGTTGCTGTTACCACAAGCCGATCAGATGGGGGCCACTCCAGCGGTTTTAAAGGGGGAGACCACCAGACGCCCGCGGCGGCACCGGGACCACGTCCGGTCGCTGCCGCAGCCAGCCTCATCCCGGCAACCGGCAGGCCTAGAGATTTCCCAGCACATACAGCAATGCCATCACTGCCAGCGCAGCGGTCACCGCCGCGAAGAAGATCTTCCACGCACTGTAAGGACGCTCACCGGCAATCTCGCCGGTGTAGCCGTTGGCCAGTACCTGGTAGCTGCGCGCGCCATAGGTGTAGCTGACCAGCCACACCGGCACCAGGATGTGTTTGAAGGTGCGCGCGCTGTAATCGGCCTGTACCTGCAGATTGCGGTGTGTATCACCGGGTACCTGCTCGGCGCAAAGCGCGTTTGTCTGCGCCTGCATCTGCGCCACGTTCTGTTGCGCGGCCTGGCGCAGATCGACCTGGTAACGCTCCACCGTCCAGCCACGCACGAACTCGGGCGAATAGGCCTTCAGATCGGTGGTGGTCGGAAAGCTGCCGATCTTGTGCAGCAGCGCCATATGCACCCCGACCGTACCCGGCACCAGCTCGTCATCGAAGAAATGCCGCAGCGAGCCCGCCGCCGGTTCCCAGCGCGTGCGTTGCTCCTGTCGGGTCCGGGTATTGCCGTTGGAGTCGCGGTAACTCACCGTCACGTAATAGTGGTAGCCGGCCTCGGCCGTCCAGCGCGCGGACACCTGCGCATCGAACGTCCAGTAGGGCAGGTACACGCCCTTGAGCGTATCGGTCAACGCCGCACGCTTGAGCCGGTTCGGCGCGAACCAGCGCGTGCCGTACCACTTGCGCATGCCATCACGGACCTGCCCGTCGCTGATCTTGAACGGCAGCAGGCTCTGCGGGGTGATCGCATCGCCCAACGACTGGTGATCGATGATTGAGGGCGAGCCGCAGAACTCGCAGCGGTCGGCCACCTTGCCGGCGACGAATACCGAAATCGCATGGCAGCTCTGGCACTGCACTTCGCGTGACTGCGCGCCATAGCCGCGTTGCGCGGCAGGCGTGGCCGCCATGCTCTGCAGCAGGCCCAGCACACCACCCGGGCGTGCCTGCTCCGCCGGCAGCGGTGGAG
>NZ_BAZI01000372.1 GCF_001310775.1 Stenotrophomonas pictorum JCM 9942 | reverse complement strand
CGGGCAATGGCCGGCCGGCGCTTGCAGCTTCCGCCGCAGGAATCGGGCAAAGACCCAGCCGGCGCTCACTGCTTCCCCGGGCCGATGCCTGCCGCTCTCGCAGGCCTGACCGGGCGCTTCCGCCCGGCCGGCGCAGGGTTTCAGTGATGGTGGCCGAAGCCGGTGTCGGCCAGCCGGCGGGAGCATTCCGGGTTGTCCGCGCAGGACGCGCTCTGGCTGGCGGTGGCGCTGGCGGCGTCGTAGACCACCTCGCCATCCTTGATGGTCTGCAGCACCTTGATGCTGTGCAGCTCGGCCGGGGCGATGGTCAGCGGGTTGTCCGAGAGCACCACCAGATCGGCGCGCTTGCCGGTCTCGATGGAGCCCTTGCTGTCCTGCTCGGCGTACTGCTCGGCCGCCCAGATGGTGAGCGACTTGAGCGCTTCCATCGGCGTGACCCGCTGGTCCGGGCCAAGCACATAGCCGCTGCGGGTGGTGCGGTTGACGGTGGCATCGAGCACCGCATCGAATCGGGGAACACCACCGGTGCGTCGTGGTGGGAGGTGAACTTCATGCCGGCATCCAGCACCCAGCGGGTGGGTGAGATGTTCTCGGCGCGCTCGGCCCCAGCACCGATTCGCGGTGCCAGTCGCCCCAGTAATAGGTGTGCATCGGAAACAGCGACGGGAAGATGCCGAGCCGGGCGATCTGCGGCACCTGGTCGCGGCGCATCGTCTGGCCGTGGACCAGTACCGGCATGAGCTTCTTGCCGGGATGGGCCTTCTCGGCCGCCGTCACCGCGTGAATGAACTGGTCGATGGCCGCATCGCCGTTGGCGTGGGCCAGCACCTGCCAGCCGTGTTCCCAGGCGCGGTTGATCAGGTCATCGGCCTGGGCGTTGGTGAAGATCGGATAGCCGGCGTAGGACGGCTTCTGGCCTTCGGGCACCTTGTAGTAGGGGCGGGTGAGCCAGGCGGTCTTGCCCTGCGGCGAGCCGTCCAGGGTGATCTTGACCCCGCCGATGCGGAAGTGGTCGGTGTACTGGTGGCTGTAATAGGGCCCCTGCATCGCCGGGTTGCTCAGCGCGACATCGATGTTGGTGTATGCGACCACGTCGATTTTCAGCTTTCCGGTTTTGCCGGCCAGCGGCAGCATCGCCAGCGTGCCGGCATCGGTATTGCCGTCCTGGGCGGTGGTGTAGCCGTGCTTCATGTACAGCGCCTGCCCGGCTTCGAGCATTGCCATGGCCTCGTCCAGGCCCAGGGTGGGCATCAGCTTGGCCAGGGTGAGATTGTGCGCGTTTTCCTCCATCACCCCGTTGGGCACCCGCGAGCCGGGTTCGCGGCGGATGACTCCGCCTTCCGGGTCGGGCGTGGCGGCGGTGATGCCGGCCACCTCCAGCGCCTTGCTGTTGTAGGCGCCCAGATGGCCGGACTGGTGCATCAGGATCACCGGAATCTCGGTGGTGATGGCATCCAGTTCCTCGCGGGTGGGATGGCGGCGCTCGGCCAGCTGCGAATCGTCATAGCCGAAACCGATCAGCACCTTGTAGCCGCGCGGACCGGCGGTCTGGGTGTAGAACTGGCGCATGATCCGCTGCAGGTCCGGGATCGAATTGCCCTCACCATCGGGGGCGGGCAGCAGGTTGGCCGACAGCGCCTGCAGGCCGGTACCGGAGACATGGCTGTGGCCGTCGATGAAACCGGGGGTGAGCGTGCGACCCTGCAGGTCGACCTGGCGAGCGGCGGGGCTGAAATCCAGCGCCGCCCGGCGGCTGCCGACAAAGGCGATCTGTCCGTCGCGCACCACCACCGCTTCAACCTGCGGCTGGCGGTCGTTGATGGTGAGGATGGTGCCGCCCGAGTACAGCGTGTCGGCGGCGCCGGAGGCGGGGGCGGCCAGCGCGGCCAGTGCGGAAATTGCCAGATGCAGTGCCATGGGAAGCCTCCAGAAGGGCGGGGTGCCGTCCCCGCAAGGGCGGCGTCATGGGCACCGTAACACCGCAGGCCGAAGCGGTTGGTGACATTTCAGGCCGGCGCGCCACCGCCAACGGCCACGCCCGGGCGTCGGCGCGGGGTGAGCTCCTGCGGGGAGGTGCGGACCGGAATGTCCGACCTCAGCGCGGGCCGGGAAAATCGGCCGATCCGGCAATGTTGGCATTCGGGAAGAGCGCCCGGCGATAACCGTTACGCTGGACCCTCACGGCGGCACAAGGGGCCCGAATGCGCAGCGTTATCCTGAAGGTGAGTGTGATTGGCGCGATGACGCTGCCCGGTGCATGGGCGGCCGAGCCTGCCGGGCAAGCGCAGATGATCCAGCGGGTGATCGAAGTCACCGATCCCTGCCAGCGGCGGCAGTTGCTGCTGGCGGTCTCCGCCGACATCCAGGAGTCACGGGCGACCGCACAACTGCAGCGGGACGGCGGTTCGACCGCGCTGGCGGCATTGGCTTGGCAGAATCACCTGCTGTACGTGTTCGCCGGGCTGGCCGAGCAGTGGGATATGGCCGCTTGGTTCACGCAGGGTACGCAGCTGGCCGCACAGACCCGCGCGGGCGAGGTGCGCGCCGGCCGCCGTGCGCTG
>NZ_BAZI01000371.1 GCF_001310775.1 Stenotrophomonas pictorum JCM 9942 | reverse complement strand
CCAGCGAGAGCACGGCCACGCCAACCGCGGCGGCCAATACCAGATGACGATTCTTCACGGTGATCCCCGGAGTGATTTCAAGTCCGGCGAAGGTAGAGCGGCCGCGTCAGCGCCGCAAGTGGACAAAGGTCAGCGCCTGATCGCCATCAGCAGCACGCCACCGCCGATCATCGCCACGCCCAGCCATTCCCGCCACGCCAGCCGCTCGTGCAGGAAGGCCGCCGCGAACAGCGCCACCAGCACCACGCTGAGCTTGTCCACTGGCGCCACCTGCGCGGCCGGACCGCGTTGCAGGGCGCGGAAATAGCACAGCCACGAGGCGCCGGTGGCCAGCGCCGACACCGCCAGCCAGCCGACGGTGGTGGCGGGCAGTTGCAGCGGGTTGTGCCATTTGCCGGTGGCGGTCACGAACATCGCCAGCACCACGACGATGATCGCGGTGCGCAGCAGCAGCGCCAGATCCGGATCGATGCCCTGCAGGCCGAGCTTGGCGAAAATCGCGGTGAGCGCGGCGAACACCGCCGACAGCAGCGCCCAGGGCAGCCAGTGCGGGAAGGTGGCCATAGGGCTCTCCGCCAGATGCCGGTACTCAGCTGCTGCAGCCGGCGAACACGTCCTGCGCGCGGTCGTACACCGCCGTTTTGACCTGCATCAGGCCCAGCACCGAGGGGAACAGGTTGTCGTGGTCGGCGCGCTGTGCGGCCCGCTCGCGCAGGCAGGCCAGGTCGATGCCGCGATCGGCGGCGAAGCCGGGCGAGAACCACATCAGCATCGGCACCCGTGTCTGCTCTTCCGGGGCGATGGCGTAGGGCATGCCGTGCAGGTAGAGGCCTTTCTCGCCGAGCGATTCGCCGTGGTCGGACAGGTAGATCATCGCCGTGTCGTAGTCCTCGATACCGCGCAGCGCGGCGATGGTGCGGCTGAGGAAGTGGTCGGTGTAGCGGATCGAGTTGTCGTAGCTGTTGACGATCTGCTCGCGGCTGCACTGGCCCAGGTCGGCGGTATCGCAGGTGGGCACGAACTGGCGGAACTGCGCCGGGTAGCGCTGGAAGTAGCTGGGGCCGTGGTTGCCCAGCTGGTGCAGCACCACCACCCGGTCACCGGGTTTGGCGCGCACCTGCGCGGCCAGATCGTCAATCAGGATCTCGTCCATGCAGCGGCCATCGGCGCACAGGCCGGGCGTGGTGGCATCGTCCAGGTGCTGGGTCTGCAGTCCCTCGCACACCCCCTTGCAGCCGGACTGGTTGTCGCGCCACAGCGTGGCGATGCCGGCGTGCTCGAGCACGTGCAGCAGCGACTGGTTGCCGCGGATCTGCTTCTCGTCGTAGTTGCGGCGGCCGAACGGGGAGAACATGCACGGCAGCGAGACTTCGGTGCTGGTGCCGCAGGCATGCATGTCCGGGAAGTTGATCGCGCCGGTCTGCGCCAGCTCCGGTGTGGTCTGGCGGGCGTAGCCGTTCAGGCCCCAGTTCTGCGCGCGCACGGTTTCGCCCACTACCAGCACCAGCAGGCGCGGCTTGCTGCCGGCCGCGCGCGGCGTGGCCTTGGCATCGGTGCCCAGCGGCAGTTTGGGCTGCCGCTTGATCGGGCTGGCGGTGGCCAGGTTCTGCTTGAGCGCGATCAGGTAATTGACCGGCGTGGCCAGATAACGCACTTCGCGATGGTTGCGCATCAGTGCCGAGAGGTCCTGGAACGAGGCCATCGCGCCGCCACCGCCAATGAGCATCACGCCGGCCAGCAGCAGCACCCGCCACAGCAGCGTCTTGCCCCAGCTGCGCTTGCGCAGCCGCACCCGCCACAGCAGCAGGGTCGGCAGCAGCGCGTAGCCGAGCAGCGGCAGGATCAGCGCCGGGGTCATCAGCTCGCGCGATTCCTTGTGGTCGGTGGCCAGCACGTTGCGCAGCATGTCCGCGTCCAGATAGACGTTGTAGCTGTTCATGTAATGCGTGGCGAAGGCGGTGGTGACGAACAACACGGTCAGCAGCACCTTGGCGTTCCAGCGCCACACCAGCAGGCCCAGCAGCAGCGCATGCACACTGAGCAGCAAGGCGAACAGCGAGACCGCGAGCAGCACATTGCCGGGGTTGGTGGCCATCGCGCTGCGCCAGAAAAGCCCGTTGCAGACCAGCGCAAAGAACGCGCTGCTGAGCAGGATCAGGATTTCGGTGCTGATTTGCGGACGCCAGCTGCGCAGCTGGCGCCAGGACAGGCGCGACGTGCGGGCAACAGGAACGGCAGTGCTCATGCGGCTTCCTCCAGGACGCTGACCGGTGCGGGTGAGGCGGATGGAGCGACGGCAGGGGCGAACAGCAGCAGGTACAGCGTCGAGGCAACGGCCCAGCTGATCGCCAGTGACCACAGGTCATGGGACAGGAAGTGCGCACCGCGCAGCTGCTGGGCCACGCCGAATATAGCCCCGACCGCCAGCGCCGTCAGCAGGGCCGGCCAGCGCCACTGCGGACGCACTTCACGCATGAAAAAGAACAGCGCCACCCAGGCGTAGCCGGAGCCGGCATGGCCGGCCGGGAAGCAGGCCGGATTGCCGAGCGCGGCCGGCCGTGCCT
>NZ_BAZI01000370.1 GCF_001310775.1 Stenotrophomonas pictorum JCM 9942 | reverse complement strand
CGGGCTGGGCGGTCAGCGGGAAGATGTGGCCCGGCTGGGTCAGGTCCGACGGCCTGGCGTTGGGCTGGATCGCGGTGCGGATGGTGTGGGCGCGGTCATGGGCGGAAATACCCGTGGTCACGCCTTCGGCCGCCTCGATGCTGACGGTGAAATTGGTGTGGAACTGGGCGGTGTTCTTCTGCACCATCGGCGTCAGACCCAGCTGCGCGGTGCGCTCGCGGGTCACCGACAGGCACACCAGGCCACGGGCGTGGGTGACCATGAAGTTGATGTCCGACGGCCGGACCAGCTCGGCGGCCATGATCAGGTCGCCCTCGTTCTCACGGTCCTCGTCATCGACGATCACGACCATGCGGCCGGCGCGGATTTCTTCCAGCAGTTCGGGGATGGGGGCGAAACTCATGACGTGGCTCCTTGGCCCAGCAGGCGCTCGACATAGCGGGCGACCAGATCGATTTCCAGATTGACCGCACTACCCACGGTGGTGGCAGAAAAAGCGGTATTGGCGACGGTGTGCGGGATCAGCGCGACTTCGAAGCCTTCGTCATCGGCCTCGTTCACCGTGAGGCTGACGCCATCGACACAGATCGAGCCCTTTTTGGCGATGTACTTGAGCAGCGCCTTGGGCGCGGCAAAACGCCAACGCAGCGCGCGCGCGTCCTCGTGGATGGACAGCACCTGGCCCAGACCATCGACATGGCCGCTGACCAGATGCCCGCCGAGTCGGTCGGTCGGGCGCATGGCCCGTTCCAGATTGATCACGGCCCCCTCGGTCAACACACCAAGCGTGGTCAGCGCCAGGGTTTCGGTCGAGGCATCGGCCTTGAAACTGCTGCCGTCAAAGTCGATCACAGTCAGACACACGCCATTGACGGCAATGCTCTCGCCCAGCTGCACGCGATCGAACGGCAGAGTGCCCACGCTGAAGGTGAAGCGGACATCGCCGCCGAGGGGTTCGCGTGCGGCCAGCCGGCCGACGCCTTCGATGATTCCAGTAAACACTAACGTTCTCCGCGAAAAGTGAGCGAAAAACGCCGCAAGGCATGCAGGCGCACGGACCCGTCAGGCCCGCGACACCGTCTTCTTTCATCCGGACTATGACCGTCGGCTCCGGCATCTGACCGGATCTGCTGACCTTCAACGCATCTATCTGGAGGACAGATGGACAAAGCGCTCGCGGGCTCGGGCTTGCACCCCTACCGCCGGTGGGGAATTGCACCCCGCCCTGAAGACGTTTGTGAGTGCCGGAAAGTCCGGCGTGCGCATTGTACCAGCCCGGCCTGAAGCTCGACCTTTGTAATATGAATGTTAAAATCTGCGTGCACGACACGACGTCGCGCGATCGGCCCGCAACCGGCCGACTGAAACGGACATCACTTCTTAGAGAGGAATTCCATGCGCAAGACCCTGATTCTGGCTGCCCTGCTGGCGGCCACCCCGTTCGTCGCTTCCGCTGACGAGATGAGCTACACCTATGTGGAAGGTGGCTGGACCCAGGTCCAGATCAACGACGATTTCCTGGACGACCCCAAAGGCGACGGCGGCTATATCCACGGCTCGTTCGCGATCGCTCCGCAGGTCCATGTGTTCGGCGGCTATTCGACGGTTTCCAAAAGCTATTCCGCTGCCGGCGCGCGCCTGAAAGTCGATCTGGCCCAGCCGGAACTCGGTATCGGCTACCACATGAACATGAGCGAGCGTGTGGACTTCACCGCCGACATCGCCGCCGTACGGGTGAACGCCAAGGTGAAGATCTCCGGCCTGCCGGGCTTCAACGGTACCGGCAAGGATCACTCCACCGCCGGACGCGCCACCGTCGGCGTCCGCGGCAAGCCCTCGGCCCGCACCGAGGCGTGGCTGAAGGCCGGCGTCATGGATGGCAGCGACATGGATAGCACCTTCGTCGGCAACCTCGGCGGCCAGGTCAGCTTCAACAAGACCTGGGGTGTGGTGGGCGAAATCCAGTTCATCGAAGACACCACCCAGTACCTGGCCGGCGTCCGCGCCAGCTTCTGATCCGCGTTACAGCGCCTCAGATCCAGCGGGAGCCTCGGGCTCCCGTTTTCATTCGCAACGGCCGCGCTGGTTACGCCTGCTCAGACCGGACGCAGCAACAGCCGCAGGTCCTTGCCCAGCATGCGCACATCGGCCAGCTCCAGCGGCACGGTCTGGGCCATCGTCGCGATCCCCAGCCCGGCCAGCAACGGCCGCGCGGCATCGCCCATCAGCAATGGCGCGATGTAGAGCAGCAGTTCGTCGACCAGCCCGGCCTGCAGCAGGGCACCACACAGGGTCGGCCCGGCTTCGACATGCACCTCGTTGATACCCCGGGCAGCCAGCAGCGCCATCACCGCCGCCAGATCGAAGCGGCCATCGGCCTGCAGCGGCGAGGGCACGAACTCGACCCCGGCCAGCACCGGTGCGGCCAGTGCCGGGTCATGCAGATACAACGTCGGCGCCCCGCCCTCACGCACCCGCACGCAATCCAGGGTGCGCAGCCGCGCGTCCAGCACCACCCGCAGCGGCGGCAGGAATTCGCCGTGTTCGGGCCGTGCGGTCAATGCCGGATCATCGGCCAGCACGGTCG
>NZ_BAZI01000369.1 GCF_001310775.1 Stenotrophomonas pictorum JCM 9942 | reverse complement strand
ACCCGCGCCAACCCAGGGCTGAGCGGGCAGCGCCGCAGGCACGAGAACGAAGCGACCTCCGGGTCGCTTTTTTCATGGGTGTGGCAATACACCCGCCGCCCCGCTTGGCGACGGGCGAGGTTCATGGCGCCACCTGGCACACGCATTTTTATGCCGTTTTTACGCCACCATCCGGTCCGCGCCGTCGCGCGTTTATGGCCTGCCGAAGGACGATGTCTTACCTGACCGGGGATCAGGCTCATTGCAGGCTGCTCCCCGCCCTCCATCCACGCGCCATTCCGGCCCAACCGGAGCGCGTCCTGAATTCGAGGTTTCCATGCCCGGCTGGCTTGCCCTGTTGTGCGGCGTAGTGGTGCTGATTGCCGCTGCCTACCTGTTGTACGCGGTCCTTCGACCCGAGTCGTTCTGAGGAGCGCCGTCGTGATTGAACCCATCCTCATCATTCTGGCCAGCCTGGCGCTGGCCTGGCCGCTGGGCCTGTACCTGGCCCGGCTGATGCGTGGTACGCCGATGCGTATCGACGTCCTCTTCCACTGGATCGAAAAGCCGCTGTACCGCGTGCTCGGCGTGGACCCGAAACATTCCATGTCCTGGCGCGGCTATGTGGTCGCGTTCCTGATCAGCAACCTGGTGCTGGCGGTGCTGACCATGACCGTGTTCATGACCCAGGCCTGGTTGCCGTTGAACCCGGACAACATCCCCAACCTGCGCTGGGACACCGCGCTGCACACCATGGTGTCGTTCCTGACCAACACCAACCAGCAGCATTACAGCGGCCAGGCGCAGCTGTCCTACTTCTCGCAGATGACCGGCATCACCGGCCTGCAGGTGATCACTCCGATGATGGGGCTGGCACTGGCGGTGGCAACGCTTCGTGCCCTGTTCATGAAACCGGCCGGCAACGACAGCGGCAATGCCTCGCCGCGCGTCACAGTCGGCAACTATTACGCCGACGTGGTGCGCCTGTGCCTGCGCTTCCTGCTGCCGCTGTGCCTGGTGTGGACACTGCTGCTGAACTGGCAGGGCGTGCCTTCCACGCTGGCCGCCGGCCCGCAGGCCACGCCGATCGATGCCACCGCCGGCATGGAAACGCAGAAAATCCCGCTCGGCCCGGTTGCGGCGATGGTCGCCGCCAAGCAGCTCGGCGCCAATGGCGGCGGCTGGTATGGCCCGAACAGCAGTTTCCCGCTGGAAAATCCGACCCCGCTGTCGAATGCGCTGGAGCTGATCGGCATCCTGCTGATCCCGATGGCCATCATCTGCATGCTCGGCAGCTTCACCGGCCGGCGGCGCTTTGGCGCGCTGGTGTTCGGCTGCATGCTGACCATGTCGGTGCTGTCCACCAGCGCCAGCCTGTGGCTGGAAGGCCACAGCGCCAGCGCCGCCAGTGCGTTGCTGATGGAAGGCAAGGAGACCCGTTTCGGCGCCGATGGCACGGCGCTGTGGTCGTCCATCACCACCCAGGTGCAGAACGGCTCGGTCAATGGCATGCACGACTCGCTGAGCCCGCTCGGCGGGATGATGCCCATCGTCAACATGCTGGTCAGCGCGATCTGGGGCGGCATCGGCTGCGGCATCCAGCAGTTCCTGGTCTACCTGATGATGGCGGTGTTCCTGGCCGGCCTGATGACCGGACGTACACCCGAACTGCTGGGCCGCAAACTGGAAACGCCGCAGGTGCGCCTGCTCGCGGTGCTGGTATTGCTGCAGCCGATCACCCTGCTCGGCCTGACCGCGCTGACGCTGGCCATGCCTGGCCTGGCCGGCACCTCCAACCCCGGCTTCCATGGCATCAGCCAGGTGTTCTACGAGTTCACTTCGGCCTATGCCAACAACGGCTCGGGCTTTGAAGGGCTGGCCGACAACAGCGTGTGGTGGAACCTCAGTTGTGCGCTGGTGTTGGCACTGGGCCGCTTCCCGATCCTGATCATCCCGCTGGTCATCGCCACCCAGCTGGCCGCCAAACGGCAGGTGCCGCAAAGCGCCGGCAGCCTGCAGATTGAAACCCCGACCTTCGCATTGACGCTTATCTGCGTGGTCATCGTCCTTACCGTGCTGCAGTTCCTGCCAGCGCTGGTGCTTGGCCCGGTGGCCGAACACCTGAGCCTGCTGGCCCTGCAGGGAGCCCCCTCACCGTGAACGCCCCCATGAACCGCTCCGCCTCTCCTGTGGCATCTTCTCCTGCGGCATCGCGCCGCCCCGCCGTGCTCGATGCAGCCGACCTGCGCCGTGCGCTGTTCGACTCGGTCCGCAAGCTGTCGCCGCTGCACCTGCTGCACAACCCGGTGATGGCGGTGGTGATGGCCGGCACCGTGCTGGCGCTGACCGTCACCCTCAGCGGCACCGCGCCGCTGGGCTTCGGTCTGGCCGTCACCGCGATCCTGCTGGTGACGGTGTTGTTCGGCAATTTCGCCGAAGCCGTGGCCGAGGCGCGTGGTCGTGGTCAAGCCGCGTCGCTGCGCCGTGCACGCCAGGACCTGGTCGCACGGCGTGTTTCCACGCCGCTGCAGGGCGCGGCCGAAAGCCGTGTGCCGGCTGCCGAATTGCGCCCGGGCGACCATGTGATCGTCAGTGCCGGCGAGTTCGTG
>NZ_BAZI01000368.1 GCF_001310775.1 Stenotrophomonas pictorum JCM 9942 | reverse complement strand
CGCAGGCGGCCGTCATCGGCCGGCTGCAACAGCGCCAGCAGCAGCACGCGCAGTTCATGCGCCTCGGCACTGGCGAACAGACTCTGCTTGCCCGCCGCCACCGCCGGAATACCCAGCGCCGCCAGCGCCTGCTGGATGCGCGCTGCCTCCTTGTGCGAACGCACCAGCACCGCGATATCGCCCGGCTGCACCGGTTTGCCGTCGATCAGCGCGCGCTCTTCGCGGGCGGCGCTGAGCACCTTGTGGATATCGGCCACACAGGCGGCGGTGGCCGCCTCGCGCGAGGCGGCGGCCTTGAGCGGTTTGCCGTCTTCGCCGGCCCCGATCCGGTGCACGGTTAACGCCGGCGCCGGCCGCCCGTCCAGCAGATAGTCCGCATCGCTGCGTTTGCTGCCCGGCAAAACCGGTTCGAAACGGATGCGCGGATCAAGGAAGGCCTGCTCGCCGGCGTTGTCGTACAGCGCCTGGATCGCGCGCAGCACGCCCGGGCGCGAACGGAAATTGCGGTCCAGCGGCGGGGCCAGGGCGGCCAGCGCCTTGGCCTGCAGATAGGTATGCACATCGCCGCCGCGGAAGCCGTAGATGGCCTGCTTGGGATCGCCGATCAGGAACAGCGCGGCGTCGCCGCCGTCGCGCCCGGGTTCGGCGAACACACGGCGGAAGATGTCCACTGGCGGGGATCGGTGTCCTGGAATTCGTCCACCAGCGCGAAGCGGTACTGCGCGCGCAGCCGCGCGGCCAGCACGTCACCGTGTTCACCCTGCAGGGCGTGGGCGACGTTGTCGATCAGATCGTCATAGGTCTGCAGCCGCCGCAGCTGCTTGAGCCGGGCCAGGCGCTGGCGCACGTCCTCGCGCAACTGGTGCAGCAGCGCGACCGATTGCTGGCGCTGCCAGCGCGTCACCTGCGCCCGCGCCTGCAGGTAATCGGCGATCAGCGGCTGCAGGGGCGAAAGCGGCGTGCTGCCGGACTTGGCCTTGTTGGTCTTGGCGGTAAGCACCTCCAGGGTGAGCCGCTCCAGCTTCTCGTCCAGCCCGGCGTTGGGATCCGGATGGCGGCTCCACTGCCGCAGCTGCACGAACAGCGGCTCGATCCAGTCGGACCGGTAGCTGGCTTTGTTGAGCACGCCGCCGTCCAGCGCGCCGCGCAACTGCTGCAGATACGTTTCACCGTGCGCGGCGATACCGGCCGCCAGCCGCTGCACGGCGGCGTCGCGCAACGCCCGCGGGTCGTCGACCGGTGTCTGCGCAGGCACTGGATAAAGCGGCAGGTCGGCAACCAGCGCCGGCAGGTCCGTGGCCAATGCCTCGGGACTCTTCCACAACCCCAGCAGCGCTTCGAGCTGCTCGCCCTGGCCGGCATGCAGCCGCCACAGGTCCGCGGCCAGTTCGGCATACAGCTCGCCGGTGTTGGCCAGCAGTTCCGGCGTGGCGAAACTGTGACCGCTTTCCAGCGCGTATTCGCCCAGCACCCGGGTGCAGAACCCGTGGATGGTGAAGATCGCCGCCAGATCGGTTTCCTCGGCCGCCACGCGCAGGCGCCGGCCCAGCTGCACGTCCGTTTCGCCGCCCTGCTGCAGATGCCGGTGCAGGATGCGATGGGTAAGCAGGGTTTCCGGGCTGTCGCCCTCGCCGGGCGGTTCGCCGACCAGCCGCGCGGCCAGATCCAGCCGCTCGCGGATGCGTTTGCGCAGCTCCTGGGTGGCCGCATCGGTGAAAGTCACCGCCAGGATCTGGCCCATGCGCAGGCCCTGCTCCACCACCAGCCGGGTGAACAGCGTGGCCAGGGTGAAGGTCTTGCCGGTACCGGCGCTGGCCTCGATCAGACGCAGGCCATCCAGCGGCAACTGCAGATATGGGTCCTCATTGATCTGTTCCCCGTTCATGCCGCACCTCCGTTTGCAGCGTCGTGTTCGGTGTCGAAATCCGGCAACACGCGGCCCTCGCGCAACGCGGTGAATATCAACAGGCTGTTGTGGATAAATCTGTGTGCAGTGGTTTCCGACGCGAACGGATCGGTGCCGCGCAGCGCCAGTTGCAGCGCTTCGCCCTCGCCTTCGCCCCAGCTGAAATCGGAGCGGTACCAGCGGGCGCGTGCGGCTTTTTCGCGGCCCTCGGCATCGCTGTTGTAGATCTCCCAGCCGGTGTACGGAGCGAACAGCAGGGGTTCCTGCAATCCTTGCAGACGCAGCTGCAGCAAGGCTTTCAAGGCAGCTTTGGCCGGTTCCACCGGCAGTGCCGGCAACCCGTGGGGACCGTAGCGGGCCTCGCCATCGTCATGGAACTGCAGCAGCGGCAGCTGCGCGCCGGCGGCGTTGGCCAGCAGCCAGTCCAGCCCGCTGCGCAGCACGTAGGCCACCCCCGCGGTACCGGCCTGCAGGCGCAGCAGTCCCTGTGGATGGATTTGATCGACCCGTCCGTGCAGCTGCATGCCATCGAGTTCAACTTCGTAGCGCTGCGAGGACAACGGCGCGCCGTCGTACCACTGCGAGAACGCCTCGGCACACGGCCGGATGCGGGCCAGCAGCCGTTCGAACTGCTGTCGTCCCAGCGCCCCGGACCGGCAGCTGCGCGCGCGCCCGCAGCCGCAGG
>NZ_BAZI01000367.1 GCF_001310775.1 Stenotrophomonas pictorum JCM 9942 | reverse complement strand
CCGGCTGGTCCACCGGCCACTTGCCCGGTGTGCCTGGCCCGGGCGGTTGGCGGCCCGGAGCGTTTGCGGTGGCTGCATCCCGCGCTCCCCATGGCGTCTAATACGCTGCATGAATTCCCCACCCCCGCGCCCGTCACCGCGGCGTACCGCCGCCACGCCTGCCGCGGCGACGCCCGGCCTGCATCCCCGCAATCGCCACCAGGGCCGCTATGACCTGCCACGGCTGGTTGCCGCCAACCCGGCGCTGAAGGCGCACCTGGTCCGCACGCCGGCGGGCACGCAGAGCATCGATTTCAGCGATCCGCTGGCGGTGCGCGAGCTCAACCGCGCGCTGCTGGCCAGTGATTACGGCATCAGCACTGGGATATTCCCGAAGGCTACCTGTGCCCGCCGGTGCCGGGCCGGGTGGACTACCTGCACGGACTGGCCGATCTGCTGGCCGCCGATGCCGGCGGCACGATCCCGCGCGGACCGCACGTGCGCGTGCTGGATATCGGCGTCGGTGCCAACTGCATCTATCCGCTGCTTGGGCAGGCCGAATACGGCTGGTCGTTCGTTGGCAGCGATATCGATCCGGACGCGTTGCAGTGCGCCGCCGCCAACCTCCAGGCCAACGGTCTGGCCAAGGTGATCGAGCTGCGCCAGCAGCATGCGCGTGGCAGCCTGTTCGCCGGACTGCTGCAGCCGCAGGACCGCTTCCAGCTGACCATGTGCAATCCGCCGTTCCACAGCTCGGCCAAAGAGGCCGCGCAGGGCAGCCAGCGCAAGCGCCGCAACCTCGGCAACGCGCGGGCGCCACGCGGCAGCCGGGCGCCGGCATTGAACTTCGGTGGCCAGGCCAACGAGCTGTGGTGCACCGGCGGCGAAGCCTCGTTCCTGCGCCGGATGATCAAGGAAAGCGTGGTGTTCCAGACGCAGGTGCTGTGGTTTTCCTCGCTGGTGGCCAAAAGCGAGCATCTGCCCGACCTGCACAAACAGCTGACCAAGGCCGGCGCCGCCGAGGTGCGCGAGGTCGCCATGGCCCAGGGCCACAAACAGAGCCGCTTCGTGGCGTGGAGTTTCCACGCGCCGGCCGCGCGCAGGGCGTGGTTGCAGGAGTAGGTCGCGGGGGGGAGGGATAAAACCTGCTTTGGCAACCGGCCCAGCCGCCCACAGCCCGGGCCAATGCCGACATTTCCGTCGGCGCCTGGCCGCACGCGGCGGGATGCCTGTCAGGCCGCCGGACCTCGCGCAGGTATTTCGGGTATACAGGAATGCGCTTTGCCCGCCGTTTCCCTGACCGACTTTCGAGGATCAACGTGCTGACCCATTACCGTGCTGGAAGACTCGTCGCCAAGATTTTCATCAGGCTGGCCTGGGCCATTTTGATGGCCTTCGCTCTCATCCTGTTGATCGGGTTGCCCGGCTATTTCCTGTTTACCGGCAACTCCATCGCCGGGAGTTTGCAGCTGCTTCCCCATTCTGTTTTTCCCCTGCTGCCGTTGACATATGCGTGTCTGGCGACCGTGCTGTTCGGCCATGTCGCGCTGGCGGTGTTCGACATGGCCGATGCGGCGCGGAAAACCGGCTGACGCCGCCCCGGCCGCCAGCGCTGGCGGTCGACTGGAACGGTGCCAACAGAAACCGCGGCCTCGGCCGCGGTTTTCCATTTCAGAAAACGTGCCGCCGCCGGACCCTGACGATCCCGCATCCCGCATCCATGCCCCCTGCAGCGTGCGCCGGGGACACTCGCGGCGCCGCCATCCGACTTCGTTTTCACATGAATGAATACGAGCGCGGTTATGTGCAATGCTCCGCTGCCCGCCCTCTGGGCGTCCACCTGTGGAGACCGGAAGACCCACCATGCTCAAGCCACTTGTCCTCTGCGCCGCGTTGTTCCCCGCCACCGTCTTCGCCTGGCCGACCCCGGAGCAGGCGCTGGACGCGTTTGTGAGATTCGAACTTTCCGGCGGCCGGCTGGAAACGGACCCGGACACGCTGGCGCCGCTGGTCCACGCCCCTGCCGACTACGAAACCATCGGCGCGGACACGATCTCCGTGGCCAGCACCCACCGCATCGGCAAACTGCGCTGCAGCACCGGCAGCTGCATCGCCGAGGTCGCCTACGTGCTGCCGGCCGCGGCCAAGTACGGCGATATTCCGCTGTACAACGGCACCCGCCAACGCACCGAGAAGGTCCGCTACCGGCTGCTCAACCGCGACGGCGACTGGCGCGTGGACGCCGGCTCGATCAGCGATGCGCCGATCGTGGATGAGGCGGCGCTGGCCGCGCACCTGGCCATGCTGCAGGAAGATGCTGGCGAGGCCGACGCCGAAGGCTGATCCCCCCGCGCGGAACCGGTCGTCGTAGCTCCACGCGTCGCGTTCGATTCCCGCCCGTCGCAACAAAAAGGGCTGCCTTCTGGCAGCCCTTTCGTTAGGTCGCGGTGTTGCGGCGACGGTTTATCGCCCGGTCGCCAGCCGCTCCTCCTCGGCGGTATAGGCCGAGTGTGTGCCGGCCGGGGCGCCGTCCATGCCGGTGGCGAAGTAGGCCACGCCGGTGCCGCTGGCCGGGTCGATCCACAGCCCCGAGCGCAGGCCGTAGGCGTTGCCCGAATG
>NZ_BAZI01000366.1 GCF_001310775.1 Stenotrophomonas pictorum JCM 9942 | reverse complement strand
CTTCGTCAACAGCTTTTTGAGGAGGCTGTTGACGACGCTTTTCGGTGCAGCCACTGGTGTGACGGGCGCCGTGAAGCAAGGAAGCGAATTCTAGACATCTTTGTGAAATGTGCAATGCATTTCTGTGACATCGCAGCAAATCGGCCGCTGGCGCCAGATCCGGCAAGGTCTGCCCGGGCAACTGCGCTGTTCGCCAGTCCTGTTTCTCCAGTCCCGTAAGTCCGCATAGGGATGCTGGGCCACAATGCGGGTTGCTACCCTCGCTACTGACCATGACCGACTCCGCATCGCGCTCGTTCTTCCGTGACCTTTCATTGCCGGCCGTCATTGCCGGGTTCATCACGGTGCTGGTCGGCTTCGCCAGCTCGGCGGTGATCGTGTTCCAGGCGGCGCAGCGCGTGGGCGCCGGGCAGGCGGAGATCGCTTCCTGGATGTGGGCGCTGGGGATCGGCATGGGGGTGACTTGCATCGGCCTGTCGCTGCGCTACCGGATGCCGGTGGTCACGGCCTGGTCCACGCCCGGTGCGGCGATGCTGGTGGTGGGCACCACCGTCCTGCCGCTGTCCGATGCCATCGGTGCATTCGTGCTGGCCGCGGTGATGGCGGCGCTGGCCGGCTTCTCCGGGGTGTTCGAAAAAGCGATGCGGCGGATTCCGGTATCGCTGGCCTCGGGCATGCTGGCCGGCGTGCTGCTGCGCTTCGGGCTGGATGTGTCTGTCTCGGTCGGCACGCAGCCGCTGCTGGTGCTGGTGATGTTCGCCACCTATCTGTGTGGACGCCGGTGGCTGCCGCGCTATGCGGTGATCGCCACCTTGCTGGTAGGCGTGGCCATCGCCGCCGGCCAGGGACTGATGCATATGGAGCAGGTGCAGCTGCAGCTGGCGTTGCCGGTCTTCACCGTGCCGACGCTGTCGTGGACGGCGGTGTTCGGCATCGCCCTGCCCCTGTTCATCGTGACCATGGCCTCGCAGAACGTGCCGGGGGTGGCGGTGCTGAAGGCCTGCGGCTATGACGCGCCGGTCTCGCCGGTGGTGGGCTGGATCGGTGTGACCAATACGCTGCTGGCGCCCTTTGGCGGCTACGCACTCAATCTGGCGGCAATCACCGCGGCGATCTGCATGGGCCGGGATGTGCACGAAGATCCGGCGCGCCGCTATACCGCGGCGGTCAGCGCTGGCGTGTTCTACCTGGTGATCGGCCTGTTCGGTGCGACCGTGGCGGCGGTGTTTGCCGCGTTCCCGAAAGAACTGGTGGCAACGCTGGCCGGTATCGCGCTGCTGGGCACGATCGGCAACAGCCTGGCCGTGGCGCTGAAGGAGGAAACCGAACGCGAGCCGGCGCTGGTGACCTTCCTGGTCACCGCCTCGGGCCTGTCGCTGGCCGGCATCGGCTCGGCGTTCTGGGGACTGGTGGCCGGCGTGCTGACCCTGCTGGTGCTACGTCGGCCAGCTGCAGCACGCTGACTGTCATCCGGCGGCAGCTCCCTATATAGAAAAGAACCCCCCGCTCCGGCATGCGCGGGGCAGATGCCGGCTTACAGCGCTTTGACCTCCAGCACCTGCTTGAGGACATGGCGCCCGCCCGGCGCCAGTTCGATCACGTCCGGGCCGGCGTTGGCCGCTTCGATACAGACGTAGTTGCGCCACGCCGCGCCGATGTCCTCCATCTTCGCCGCCGCCACTTCGCCGGCGTTCCAGACCACCGCGGTGCGGCTGCCACTGGTGCTGATGGCGATCGCCCGCTGGAAGCCGGGGTCACGCAGCACATAGCGGCCACCGGCCTGGGTGTACAGACGATCGCTGCGGCCCGGGTCGCGCGGATCGCGCAGGTTCCAGTCGCCGCGCTGCACATGGGCGTTGCCGCCATCGAGCTTGTCCAGATAGGTCAGGCCGTCCAGGCCGCTGACCTCCACCTGCAACGCATCGCTGACGTTGAAGTAGTTGTGCAGCGCCTGGGTGAAACTGACCGGCTGGCTACCCCGGTTCTCGGTGACCAGTTCCTGCTCCAGGGTGCGGCCGATGCGCAGGACCATGTGCATGCGCAGATCCAGGTTGTCCATCACCGGCGGCGCCAGGGTCAGCACCATGCTGCCATCGGCTTCGCGGCGGGCCTCGCGCAACTCCCAGGCCACGGTACGGACAAATCCGTGCGCGGGCACCTCGTTGCTCTGCCCCTGGCGCGAGAAGTATGGCCAGCACACCGGCGCGCCGCCGCGGATCGGCGTGGGCGGCTGTCTGGCGCTGGGCGACAGCCACATCACATCCTGGCTGCCGGTGGGCACAAAGGACAGCAGTTGGCCGCCGAACACGCTGATCGCGGCGGTGGAGAACGGCGTTTCCACCTTCCACGCGGTGAAGCCGTTGAAATCGCCTGTGCTCAGGCCCTGCACATCCTTCATTGAAACGCTGCTCCGTACGATCGGTGACTGGACAAGTTGCGGGTAGTTGGCCGGCAGGAGGAACGCCGTGGGCGATGCCGGTTTGGCAGCGCGCAGCGCCTGCAGGATGCGGGTGCCGGCGCGGCCATCGGCGTTTTTCCAGCCAGGCGCTGCTGTTCGGTCTGGATGGCGCGGCGGGTGGCGCTGCCGACCATGCCGTCG
>NZ_BAZI01000365.1 GCF_001310775.1 Stenotrophomonas pictorum JCM 9942 | reverse complement strand
CCAGCCGGCGGATGCCTTCGCGGTCCATGGTCAGGCGCGCGGCCCGCGCGGTCGGGATCACCCGCAGGCCCTGCGCGGCTTCCAGCTGCACCAGGGTTTCGGTATGGATGGCCTCGATCTCCGGCACCACCAGATGCGGCTGCTCCTGGGCGATCAGCGCCTTCAGCGCGACCGGGTCGAGCATGTCGATGACATGGCTGCGGTGCGCCACCTGCATCGCCGGCGCGTTGGCGTAGCGGTCGGCGGCGATGACCTCCACCCCGAAGCGCTGCAGCTCGATGGCCACTTCCTTGCCCAGTTCGCCGGAACCGAGCAGCAGGACGCGGGTGGCGGACGAAGACAGCGGGGTACCAAGGGTGATCATCAGACGGTTCCGGGAAAGCGCGAAAGAGGGTGCACATTCTAGGCAATCCGGGCGGAAACCGCCCCCGGCGAGCCGTTCCCCGCGCCGCTGCCCGAGGCGTCCGACAGCTCATCAGCAGTGGCAACAGAAACCGCGGCCGTTGGCCCAAACCCAGGCCCGCGCGCCACCGGGTCCCGCTGGAGCAGCACTACGCCCGCCCGCTACCGGCACCCACTTGCATGTTGATATCAATTTGATATCTTTCTATCAAACTACCACGGAAGATGTGCCATGAAAGAGAAGTCGATCGGTTCCCTGTCCGGCATTCCCACCCTGCTCGGCACACTCGCGCTGATGCTGGCGGGCACGGCCGCCATCATTTTCGCCGTGGTGCTGACCAAATCCGGCGTGGGCGGCGGTGGCCTGCTGGTACTGGCCGGCATCGTGCTGGTGAGCCTGGGCCTCTTCCTGAGCTGCGGCCTGTACATGGTGCAGCCGAACCAGGCCGCGGTGCTGAGCCTGTTCGGCAAGTACGTTGGCACGGTCAAGGACAACGGCCTGCGCTGGAACAACCCGTTCTTCACCAAGCGCAAGGTCAGCCAGCGCGTGCGCAATTTCGAGAGCGGCAAGCTCAAGGTCAACGAGCTGGACGGCTCGCCGATCGAGATCGCCGCGGTCATCGTCTGGCAGGTCGTGGACGCCTCCGAGGCGGTCTACAACGTCGACGACTACGAAAGTTTCGTGCATATCCAGTCCGAATCGGCGCTGCGCGCGATGGCCACCAGCTATCCGTACGACCAGCACACCGCTGGCCAGCTCGCGCTGCGCAGCCATGCCGCCGAGATCTCCCAGCACCTGAAAAACGAGCTGGCCGAGCGTCTGGCCGATGCCGGCGTGCAGGTGCTGGACGCCCGCATCAGCCACCTGGCCTACGCCCCGGAAATCGCCCAGGCGATGCTGCAGCGGCAGCAGGCCAGCGCGGTGATCGCCGCCCGCACGCAGATCGTGGCCGGCGCGGTGGGCATGGTCGAAATGGCCCTGCTGGAGCTGCAGAAAAATGCCGTGGTGCAGCTGGACGAGGAACGCAAGGCGCAGATGGTCGGCAACCTGCTCACCGTGCTGTGCTCGGATCGTGGCACCCAGCCGATCGTCAACGCCGGCTCGCTGTACTGAACAACATCCTGAGGTGACCGCAGTGAATGTCTTCGCCCCCCTGATCATCGCCGCCACCGGCATTCCGGCGCTGTGCTTCGCGGTGTGGAGCGGACGCCCCGGCACCGCCCACGCCCGCGGCATCGGCCTGCGCTGGGCGCTGATCGCGCTGTGCCTGTTTGTCGGCGGCATTGGTCTCCACCTGGCCGGCGACCAGCAGACCATCGCCTACGGAGTGATCGTCGCGCTGGTGATCGCGGTCAATGCGCTGGGCATCTCGCTGGTGATGCACCTGCGCCGCGGCGGCGATGGAGCGCCACGCCCGTGAGCGAGAAGAAGGCCTATCCGCTGCGCATCAACGCCGAAGTCCTGGCGGCTGCCCAGCGGTGGGCCGACGACGAGCTGCGCAGTCTCAACGCGCAGATCGAGTACGTGATCCGCGACGCCCTGCGTAAGGCCGGGCGCCTGCCCCGCCCCGCACCGGATGATTCGAATAAGGAGGAGTCATGAGCAAGCAGTGGAAGTATCTGGTCGTCAAAGCCGAAACCAGCATGTGGGGCACGTTCAAGCCCGAGAGCCTGCAGGAGCAGCTGGACAAGCATGGGCGCCAGGGGTGGGAGCTGGTGAACGTGGTCCATGCCCTGCCCACCACTTCCTCGCCCACGCTGGTGTTCAAGAAGGAGCAGTGATGACCAGGCTCAACGCGTGGATTGCGGGAACGCTGCTCGCCTTCTCCAGCACCGCCTTTGCCGCGGACCCGGCCGCGTTGGCCACGCGCCTGCTCGACCAGCTCGATGCCGGCCGGTACAGCACCGCCGAGGCGATGTTCTCGCCGCAGATGAAGGCCGCGGTTCCGGCCGACAGGCTCAAGGCGGTGTGGGAATCGCTGACCGCGCAGCTGGGGGCCGCCGGCAAGCGGGGCGAGGCCCGCACCAGCGAGGAAGGCGGCTATCGCATCGTCATCGTCCCGCTGGACTACGCCAACGGCCAGCTGCAGGCCAGGATCGCATTCGACGAAGACGACCGGATCACCGGCTTTCTGGTTCAACCGGCGGCGCCGCCACCCGCCGCCGCCCCGGCCGCCGATGCCGGTTTCAGCGAACAGGCTTTCAGCGTGCCG
>NZ_BAZI01000364.1 GCF_001310775.1 Stenotrophomonas pictorum JCM 9942 | reverse complement strand
CAAGGTCCGGCTGCGCGCAAAACTCGATGCCGATGCCTCGGAACTGGAGCTGGAGTTGCCGGCGGCGGCGCCGGCCTACACGCCCGGCAGCACCGTGCATCTGCAGGTGCGACGCTATGGCGTGTTCCCGCGCACGGAGCGCTGAATAGGGGGGGGCGGGGAGCACGAAGTTGTTGCATCGCAATAGGATGCGGTTAAAAATTCGTGAATCGTGGCCGCTACGGTTTCGATATCCCCCACTGCCTGGAGAATCCCTGATGCACAACAAGCGCCTTGCCGCTGCCGTTTGCGCCGCCCTGTTGTCCGTACCGTTTGCTGTCAGCGCCCAGGACAGCGAGGAAACCGCATCCCCGTTCAGCTTCAACGCGACGGTCACCACCGACTACGTGTTCCGTGGTGTGTCGCAGACCGACAACGGCCCGGCGTTCCAGGCCGAGGCCAGCTACAGCGCGCCGTTCGGCCTGTATGCCACCGTCTGGGGCTCCAACGTCGACTTCGGCGAGAAGGGCGGCCCGAACTTCGAGGTCGACTACGCCATCGGCTGGAGCAAGGACCTGTCCGACCGCTGGAATCTGGACCTGGGGGTGAACCGTTACACCTACACCAGCGCCTCCAGCGACTACGGCGACATCGACTACAACGAATATCTGGCCAAGGTCACCTGGACCGGCCCGGTGACCGTCAGCGGCCTGCTGGGCTATGCCGACGACTACAGCAACAGCGGTGCCGAGCAGACCTACAGCGCGCTGGAAGCCAGCTACGACATCGGCGAGACCGGCTTCTCGATCGGCGCCTCGGCCGGCTACACCACGATCAAGGCCCAGGGCAACGACTGGCCGCGTCGCGAGGATTACTACGACGGCTCGATCTCGGTTTCCAAGGCGTTCGGCCCGGCCACCGCCACTGTGGGCTACTACGACACCTTCGGTGCGGACGCGCCGTCGCTGCGCCGCGAGTCGGACACCTACAAGCCGGGTGTGGTGTTCACCGTCTCGGTGGACGTGCCTGATCGGTGTTTGATGTGGTGTGAAAAAGGCGCCGCAAGGCGCCTTTTTCTTGGCGGGTTCCGCCGTCGGGGAAAGCGCCGCGCTACCGCGGCCCTACCGCTGCCACCTGCGATCACCTGCTCCCGGTCGCGCGATGCTGACCGGCCCGGCAACAGCTGCCTACCTGCCGTTCGCGCCGGGGGGACGGGCGATCAGAAGGGGCCGCCGCGTACGCGCGCTGCGACGATTTGCCGGAATTGCGTCCGTTCGGTGTCTCCCGCAACGACCGAAGGCGCCTTGCGGCGCCTTCGGTGTTTCATCTGCTGGCGGTCAGTTCCAGCTCAGCACGACCTTGCCGGCCTTGCCTTCTTCCATCAGTCAAAGCCCTTCTGGAAGTCGTCGATCGGCAACTGGTGGGTCATCACCTTGCCCAGCGGGAAGCCGGACAGCACCAGCTGGGTCATCTTGTACCAGGTCTCGTACATCTTGCGGCCGTAGATGCCCTGCACGGTCAGACCCTTGAAGATGATCTTGTCCCAGTCGCAGCCGGCGCCCTTGGGCATGATGCCGAGCATGGCGATCTTGCCGCCGTGGTACATGCAGTCGAGCATGTCGTTGAAGGCGCGCGGGTTGCCGCTCATTTCCAGGCCCACGTCGAAGCCCTCCATGTGCAGCTCGGCCATCACGTCCTTGAGCGAGGTGTTGGCGACGTTGACCACGCGCGTGGCGCCCATGTCGGCGGCCAGCTTCAGGCGGAAGTCGTTGACGTCGGTGACCACCACATTGCGCGCGCCGATATGCTTGCAGATGCCGGCGGCGATGATGCCGATCGGACCGGCGCCGGTGATCAGCACGTCCTCGCCGATCACATCGAACTCCAGCGCACAGTGCGCGGCGTTGCCGTAGGGGTCGAAGAACGCGGCCAGCTCCGACGGGATCTGGTCCGGGATCGGCCACAGGTTGGTGGCCGGCATCACCATGTATTCGGCAAACGCGCCGTTGACGTTGACGCCGATGCCCACCGTGTTCGGGCACAGGTGCTGGCGGCCGCCGCGGCAGTTGCGGCAGTGGCCGCAGACGATGTGGCCTTCGGCCGACACGCGCTGGCCGATCTCGTAGCCGGTCACGCCCGGACCGATTTCGGCAATGCGGCCGACGAATTCATGGCCGATGGTCAGGCCCGGGGTGATGGTGCGCTGGCTCCACTCGTCCCACAGGTAGATGTGCAGGTCGGTGCCACAGATGGCGGTCTTCTCCAGCTTGATCAGCACCTGGTTGGGGCCGGGCGTGGGGACCGGCACCTGTTCCATCCAGATGCCCTTGGTCGCTTCGCGCTTCACCAGCGCGCGCATCGTGTTGTGTGCCATTGCAGGGAAAACCGCCGTGTGAGTGAGGGCGCCGATTATATGCTTTCGTCTGTAACAACCCGGTACTGACCGATGGCAGGGGAGGGGCGGCGGTTGCAACCGCTACAATCGCCGCAACCTTAATTTGGGGAATGTTCCATGCGTTTGAATCTTCTCGCTTTTTCCATCGTGGCCGGTTTGGGCATGGCCCAGGCCGCGCAGGCCGCCGAAGGCATGTGGGTGCCGCAGCAGCTGCCGGAAATCGCCGGGCCGCTGAAGCAGGCCGG